>DOMW01000196.1 GCA_003510345.1 Clostridiales bacterium
AACGCCTGCTGCGCCGCCGCGATATCCGCCTCGGCTTTTTTGTTTGCGTCCGCAACGACCCCGGCGGCGTCAAGCTGCGCCTGCTCCGTAAGCCTCTTTGATTCTTCTTCCACTTCCTGTATGAACGTAAGCGCCTGTTTTGCCATTCCGTAACCTCCGAACCACGTATTACTTTTCCAAACAAAGCAGTTCAACATAAATAATTTACATTGACTGTTATTTTCTTCACTTATTTTATTTATTATGGTTCACCAGCCTTTACCGCACCCCCCTACAAGTAAAAGCCTGAAAAAAAGAACTAAACCGCATCGCCCGCGTATTCTGAATATCCGACGACACTTTATATATTAAAGCATACTCCCATGCCAATGTCAACGGCGTATGCCATTTGAATAATATATTACAAAATCAAGTAAAATCCTCTAGGCCTGCTAACATAAACAGAATGTACGGATTTTTGAGTGGATTTTGATNNTTTCAAGGCGGAGGAGGGAGGAATATCGAGAATATTCTGACTGACGACAACGCGGGAAGGCACAAAATCCGCCAAAAATATGTGCGTTTGGTTTTATGTTAACAGGCCCTAGGTAACCGCTATTCACCGTCACGAAACACATACGTCACACTGAAATTATAGTTGTTTTGCATAAAATAGTCTATCAGGTACAGCTCGTTTTCCTTACTTCCCGGCACAAACCGCCCCGTTTTGGAATACCCGAGGAACGTCTCGGTAAATACCGGCGGTTCCGTATCCGGCGTAATCGTGCATTTTAAAAACGCGAACGGATACTCCTCGCTCTCGCCCCCCAGCGTCGCCGCCGTATAGTAGAATACGTCCGAGCCTGGCCCAAACGCGTAATTTCCCCGCTCCACAAAAACACCTTCGGCAAGCGTAGTGTTTGCCCCTGTATTCAGGTCGTGCAGCACAAGGTCGTGCAAAACAGATTCTTCATCTCCCGGCGCGGGCACAAGCGCCACAAGGTAGCGGCCATCCGGCGACAGCGCGAAATCGATCCCCTGCGCCACCTGCTCCCTTTCAACCGTCTCAATATCCACCCGGTATATTTCGCCCAGTTCGCCCACCGCCACGTCCGCGAAATAAAGCGCGCCGTCTGCGAACGCGATCCTGCTTTCCGCGCCGTGCTTTTCCTCCACCGATGTAATGCGTTCCCCTTCCGGCAACGAAAAATCATATTTTGTAAGCTGCAACGTGCCGTACCCCGTCATCGCGTAGAGCGCGTTCTCCCGCGTGTCCCATACAAACGAGGCTGTGTTGTCGCCAAACCCTTCCTCGCCCAGGTTGCGCAGTTCACCGGTTTGTAAATTGTACACATAAAGCAGCTTATCCGCCATCCCCGCGTCCAATATCGCAAGGTACCTGCCATCCGGGGAGACCGCCGCGCGCTCCACGCTGTAAAAATCCCGTATGTCCACCTGATGGTGGACGCCGTCTTTTCCGATATACCACAGCTCTTCTTTGAGTACATATTCCTCATCCTGCGCTGCGTCCGGCAAAAAGGCGCGCACATAAAATATACTGCCGTCCGGGGCGGTGCAAAGATACCTTCCGTTTTCCACCAACACGGGCAAATCGGCTGTATTGCTCGCCTGTTCCGGCTCAAATACCGGGTCGCTGCTCACCACGGATGGAGCTGCGGGCGGCGGGGGGGGCGGCAGTTGGTTTTCTTCCAATGAAACGGAGTACGCCTGTTTGTTAGGGATGCTCTCCGCGATGCTCTGGTTTACGCGCGCCACAAGGCTCTGCGCCTCCGCCTCGGAAGCAAACGGCCCGGAGATAAGCAGCACGCTCGCGTAATCGCCGCACAATGTGGGCGTAAGGCCAAGATCCGCTGAGACAAGGCCCTGCCCATATTCGGTATGTGCGTCGAGCGCCGCAAAATAGTTCAGCTCCGGTTCGCCAGGAAGCTTTTGCAGCGTCAGCACAAGTTTTGCCTCTTCTTCGCGCGCGGAAACAGATACGGGGCTGCCCGCCTGCAAATAGACGGACACTTCGCCCGCCGCCGTTTGAGACTGGAACACGCCGTAAAGCAACCCCGCCGTATCCACGCCTTGCTGCGTGTAATCCCAATAATCTATCGAAAGGTCTACCTTCACGCGGGCGGGCGCCGGCAAAACGGATATTTGATAGGCCGGCGCCGCGCCAATCTTCGCCTCGGGCTCACCCAAAAGGCGCGAGCCATGTATAAAGGAAAACTCGACGACGACGGTTTCCCCTTGCGCAGTTGCCGTGATGTCTTTTAAATTGACCCCTGCCCCAAGCGAGCTGTCGCCGCCCGATGTACTCTGCCCTTCGTCTATGCTGACCTGTTCCTGCATACGCGAAGAACACCCCGCCGCGATAACGCAGGCGAGCAACACCAGCACAAAAAGCAAAACAATCGTTTTTGTCCTCAAGATAGGATCACCTTAGCATAAGATTCCAGCCTGTCCCGTATTTCTTCCACATCGGCAAACAGGCACTTGCCATTTTCATAGATAATGTCGCCACCCACAATAGTCATGCAAACATCGCCGCTTTCGCCCGCGTATACCACACTTGCCAGTGCGTCATATTCGGGCGCGTAACGCACGCCGCCATTGTCGACCATGATAAGGTCGGCATTCCAGCCCGCCTCGACCTTGCCGCTTTTTTCGCCCATCGCCCGCGCGCCGTTCAGTGTAGCAAGGCGCAGTGAATCACGCGCCGGTATGGCCCGTGGGTTCCCCGTCACGCCTTTTTGCAGCAGGTTGGCAAGGTCCATTTCACTGAGTATGGAAAGCCGGTTGTTGGAAGCGGCGCTGTCCGTACCGAGCGCAACATGCACACCGCGTTCCAGCATCTTTGTAAGCGGCGCGATACCGCTCGCCAGCTTCAGGTTGCTGCGCGGGCAGCTTGCCACCGTCGCGCCGTGTTTTGCCAGTATATCGATATCGTTCTCCGTGACCCACACACAATGCGCGCCGATAAACGGCACATCTAAAAGCCCCAGCCGTTCAAAAAGCGCCACCGGGGTTTGCCCCGTCTGTTTTACGCACTCCTCATGCTCACTTTTTGTTTCGGAAACATGCGTGTGCACCCGCATACCCCGCTCACGCGCAATGCGGGCGACCCGCTCCAATGTCGCGTCGTTCACCGTATACTGCGCGTGCGGCGCCATGCACACGTGTATCCTGCCCGTTCCGTGGTATTGTTCATGCAGTTCTACCGCCTCTTTTATGCGCACATCCGCCGCCTCCTCTGTAAAGGACACGACGCCCCGCCCCAAAAGCGCGCGGAGACCGCTTTTTTGCGCCGCTTTCGCGATCGCCCCGCAATTGGAATACAAGTCGTTAAAACCGACGACGCCCGCCGCGGCAAATTCGCACAGGGCGGCAAGCGACGCCCAATAGACCATCTCGTCCGTCAGCTTGTCCTCAGCAGGGAATATCTTTTCATACAGCCATTCCTTTAAGGCAAGGTCGTCCGCGTAGCAGCGGAACAGCGTCATGGGCACATGCGTATGCGCGTTGAAGAAACCCGGCATGACGATTCTGCCCGCCGCGTCGATCTCCCTCTGCGCCGCAAAGACGGGCGCGCCTTCCTGCGGGCCCACATACGCAATCGTCTCATCGTCCACGTGGACCCGCGCGCCGCGTAGCACCGCGTCCGCGTCATTATTTGTAATAACCGACGCGTTTTTGATGGCCAGCTTCATGCTTCCCCTCCAAACAGGTACACGCGTTGTTTTTCGGTAAGCACATCCACCGCGCCGCCCAGCGCCGCAAGCTTCCTGACCGCCACGCTGTAATCGATATCCGCGGGCAGGTTTTGCAAGCCCGGCTTCATCTCCGCGTGGTGTTCCAATATATATTTCTGTGCCAGGAATTGCAGCGCAAAGCTCATATCCATGATCTCTGCGGGATGTCCGTCGGCAGCGGCTATATTTACAAGCCGTCCCTCTGCAATGACATTTATGGTCCTGCTGTCAGGAAGTACGTAACCCGTAATATTCTCACGTGCTTCAAATACGTCTTTAGATTTTTCTTCAAGNNCATGATCTCCGCCGGGTGCCCGTCGCCCGAAGCGAGGTTCACCAGCCTGCCGCCCGCAAGCACATTCAAAACGCGCCCGTCGTTCTGCACAAAGCCTTCCACATTATGGCGCATGGGCATGGATTTTTTGCTTGTCGCCCGCAGCTCCGCCACATTTACCTCGCAGTCGAAATGCCCGGCGTTTGAGAGCAGCACACCATCCTTCATTTTGTCGAAATGGCGTTTTACGATCACATCCTCACAGCCCGTGACCGTAACGAAAATATCGCCCAGCGCCGCCGCGTCGTCCATCGACATCACGTCGAACCCGTCCATAATAGCCTCCGCCGCCTTGATATGGTCGATCTCCGTCACAATGACGCGCGCCCCGAGCGACGCCGCCCGTTTTGCCAC
>DOMW01000080.1:0-230 GCA_003510345.1 Clostridiales bacterium
AAACCGCCCCGCCGTGCCGCCCACATGCCCCAGCTCCGCCTCAAGCGACGCGCCATACTTTCGGCACAACGCGCGGGCGGTGTTCGTTATTTCCACATTCCGCGCAAAATCCTGATCAGACGCGTCTATCATAATGGAGGTGAACCCCTCTTTGAGCGCGCGGCGGATGAAATCCATATTCGTCGCGTGGTCCAGGTGCAACGCCATCGGAACGGGCGTAACCTCCGCCA
>DOMW01000080.1:374-13765 GCA_003510345.1 Clostridiales bacterium
ATGTTTACAAGCGCCATTGTTTCCTGCTCCTCCAGTCTAAACTATTCTTCGTCCAAAGCGTCGATCCGCCCGATCATCTTCTTCCCCATTCGCCGCTTTTCCAGCGAGGCAAAAGCCTTTTTTGCCAGCCATTCAAAAAACAGCAGCAGCAAGGGCATGGCCGCGCACATAGCGGCTACAAACACGATCTGCGGCGGCGTAAGGGGCGCAATTTCAAAGAAGTCGTGCAGGAAAATCACACCGAGCGCAAACAGGCCGATCATGCCAATCAAAACGGCCTTTCTTATCCATGTGAACGGGACGCTCACCTTCACCAGCACCCACAGGCTGCCCGCCACCGAAAGGTATACGCACATCGCCGCAAGTTCCGCCGGCGTGGCCGCAAGCAAAGGCACAAGGTAATTGGCCAGTATGATGGCCACCGTGACCGTAAGCCCGCCCGGCAGTGATTTTTCCAGCACGTTGCGCGTGAATTTGCCGCGAATGCGGTCATATTGCGGTTCTAACGCCAAAAAGAACGAGGGCGCGCCGATCGTCACAAACGACGTTACCACAAGCTGAAGCGGCGTGAAAGGATAAGCCGACTCAAATAAAAACAACGTCGCCAGGGCCAGCAGCACGGAATACACGGTTTTCGTAATAAACAGCGTAGCCACGCGCTGTATGTTGTTAATGATTTTCCTGCCGTCCTCCACCACATGCAGCAAATGCGAAAGGCCGGAGTCCATCAGCACGATATCGGACACGTTTTTTGCCGCGTCGCTCCCCGAGGCCACCGCCACGCTGCAATCCGCCGCTTTCAGCGCAAGCACGTCGTTCACCCCGTCGCCCATCATAGCGACTTTTTTGTCCTGCGCGCGAAGAAGCTCCACCATCTGCTTCTTCTGCGCGGGCGAAACCCTGCCAAACACAGTGTATTCGGCCGTGGCCGCGGCAAGTTCTTCCTGTGTTTTGAGCGTGGAAGCGTCCACATAGCGCGCGGCCCCTTTCACGCCCGACTGCTGTGCGATATACGCAACCGTGCGGGGGTGGTCGCCCGAGATGATCTTTATTTCCACATCATAGCGGTCGAAATATTCGAGCGTTTCGCGCGTGCCTTCCCGCACCCTGTCCGCCAGCAGCAGAAAGGCGAGCGGGGTAAGCCCCTCTGGCAGGGCGTTCCCCTCCGGCGCATTTTTGCTGTGCGCCAGCAGCAGCACCCTGCCGCCATCCGCCGCGATCTCCCCTTCCTGCTTTTTCAGCGCTTCCTGCCCGTGCGGGAAGAGTATATTTGCCGCGCCCAGCAGGTATGTGCCTCGTCCCGCGAAGCTGACGCCGCTGTATTTGCGTTCGGAAGAAAACGGTATAATGGCCTGCGCCTGCCACTCATTCGCGGCGGGGAACCGTTCCCGTATCGCGTTTATTGCCGCGTTCTCGTCGCTTACCGCGCCGCAGAAATTTTGCAGTATTTCTTCCATGTCCCCCTCCGCCAGAGGGATCAGTTTTTCAAACCGCACTTTCCCTTCGGTGAGCGTGCCCGTTTTATCCAGGCAGATGATATCCACGCGCGCCAGCGTTTCTATGCCATACATATCCTGCACCAGCGTTTTATCGTGCGCAAGAAAGATGACGCTCGCCACAAACGCGATGCTGGTCATGAGTATCAGCCCTTCGGGTATCATGCCGATAAGGCCCGCCACCGTCTTTACCACCGCTTCATCCGGCAGGATGCCGAGCAGCACGTTTTGCTTGTAAAAGAGCATGACCCCCACCGGGATGATGATGTAGCTGATCACCTTCAAAATATTGCCCAGCGTGGAATATAGTTCGGATTTTCGCCGTTTTTGTTCTTTTGCCGTGCGCGAGATGCGGTTCGCATAGTTTTCCGCGCCCACACGCTCGACCTTCGCGCGCGCACTGCCCGAGACAACAAAGCTGCCAGAATACAAAAAATCGCCCGGGTGCTTGGCGATAACGTCCGATTCGCCCGAGATCAGCGACTCGTTTACCTCTAGGTAACCGGAAATAAGCGTTGCGTCGGCGGCAATCTGGTTGCCGCTTAAAAGCTCCACCACATCGTCTAAAACAAGCTCGCCCACGCGCACGGAAGACGCCGCGCCATTTCGTATTACGCGCACGCGCGCCGCCACGATAAGCGCCAGTTTATCGAGCGTGCGTTTGGCGGAAAATTCCTGCACGATGCCCACAAGGAAATTCGCGGTCACAATAACCATAAACACCAGGTCTTTGTAAGCCCCTACGAAGACGAGCAGCAAAAACAGCGCGATATTCAGTATATTAAAGAACGTAAAGAAATGTTCCCACAATATCCGGCCATAGGATTTTGTGGTGTTTGCGGCATATTCGTTGGTGAGCCCGTCCCGGACGCGCCGCGCCACCTGTTCGTTGGAAAGGCCGGTATCTTCCGGCGGGGTATAGCGTTCAGGTTCTTCCATGCCGCCCGCTTACACCAGCCCCCGCATATACGACGCGTATGCCGCAAACGCGATGCCCGGTTCTTCCAGCGAAAGGTCCCACCGTTTGAGCCATTCCAGCGAGAAGTAGCCGTCAAAGCCTATTTCCAAAAGCTTGTTCACACACGCCGCAACCGGCAGGTCGCCGTAGCTAATCATCGTATATTTCAGCTTGCCATCCTGCATAACGGAATCCTTTATGTGTACGTGGCGGATGAAATCGCCCACCGTTTGCACCGTATATTCGGGCGTTTCGCCAAAATAGCGGTAGGGGTGGTGGATATCCCAGATCACGCCCACATTATTCTCCCCCGTGCGGTCAATCAGCCCCGCGAGGCGGGCGGAATTCGCGAAATACCCGTTTGTTTCCACCAATACATCCACATTTTTTTGCTTTGCGTATTGCGCCACTTTTTTAAGCTGCGACGCGACAAAAGCCGGGTCCAGCTCGCCGCTCTGCTCCGGGCCGTAATCGGCCAGCACGCGTACATATTTAACGCCCATATCGCTTGCGGTGTCCACATAAGCCTTTGCCTGGTACACCGTATCGTCCGGCATATTTTTATCGTGGATATAGCAGGCGGAAGTAAGGCAGGCGATGGCCAGCCCTTTTTTTGCCAGCAGCTCTTTTGTTTTTGGCGCGTTTTGCGGGGAAAACTGCGGTATACGCGTACCGTCCAGCTCGTTGCCGACGCCGCGTATCTCCACGCCGTCATAGCCCATATCCTTCGCCGTCACGATGATATCTTCAAAGCTCCAGTCCGGGCAGCCCAATGTGGAAAATGATAGTTTCATAGCCTCACTCCTCTTCGCGCACACTTTTTGTTCCCATTAATTATAGCACGCTCAGAACGCCTTTTCAAACTCCGTAAGCGCATTTTCAAATTCCCGCATACAAACCTCCACCGGCCCGCCGGAAGCAAGGTTCACGCCCGCGAGCTTCAGCAGGTCGAGCGGGTGGCCGCTGCCGCCCGATGAAAGGAAGCCTATGTACTGGGAAACGGCGTCCTTTTTGCCCGATAAAATATCGGACGCGATCTGCACCGCGCACGAAAAACCGGTCGCGTATTTGTACACATAGAACGCGTTGTAAAAATGCGGGATACGCGCCCATTCATAGGTAATGAACTCGTCGCGCTGCATGTCTTTGCCATAATACCGCGCGTTTAAGTCGCCGTACATATCACACAGCGAGGCATGTGTAAGCGGCATCCCCGCTTCCGCGCTGCCGTGCGTCATCTTCTCAAATTCGGCGAACATCGTCTGGCGCATCACCGTGGTGCGGAACTGGTCGAGGTAGTGGTTCAGTATGTATTGGCGCTGTTTTTTCGCTTTGACGGTGCCGAGCAAATAATGCGTCAGCAAGATCTCATTGACCGTGCTGGCGACCTCCGCCACAAAGATCGTATACCCCGCCTTTGCTTCGGGCTGGTTTGCGTTGGAGTAATGCGAGTGCATGGCGTGGCCCAGCTCGTGCGCGATGGTGAACACGCTGTCAAGGTCGCCCCGGTGGTTTAAAAGCACATACGGGTGTACGCCGTAAACGCCCCACGAATACGCGCCGGATGTTTTGCCCGGCGTCTCCTGCACGTCGATCCAGCGCTCGGCAAGCGCGGCGTCTATCAGCGCGGCGTATTCCTTGCCCAGCGGCGCGAGGCCCTGTTTCACCATCGTCATCGCTTTATCAAACGGGTATTCGTTTGTTACATTTGCCACAAGCGGCGCGTAGATATCGTACATGCACAATTCGTCTACATTTAATATCTTTTTGCGCAAAGCCACATAACGGTGCATCACCGGCAGGCTTTTGTGCACGGCGCCTATCAGGTTGTCGTAAAGCGACACAGGCACATTGTCCGAAAAGAGCGGGCGGTCTATCGCGCGCTTGAATTTCCGCGCCCGCGCGTAGAAAATATCTTTTTTCACACTGGCGGCATAGGCCGTGCCGATGGTATTGATATTTTGTTTGTATACCTGGTACATTTTTTCATAGGCGCGCTTGCGTACGTTCCTGTCCGCAGACTGCATGAGCACGATGAAGCTGCCGTGCGTCAGCGGCACGCGCCTGCCCTTTTCGCCCACCACGCCGCCAAACCTTAAATCGGCGTTATTGAGCATCGTAAAGATATCCCGGGGCGCGCCCGCAAGCTCCCCGCTCATAGAGAGCAGCTTTTCTTCCTTTGCGGAAAGCACGTGCTTTTTGGAACGGAGCAGCTCGCGCAGCATAAAGTCATAGTTTTTCAAACCGGAAAGCGCAGGTTTCTCGTCCGCTTTCTTGAGCCAGCGTTCGAGCACGCCTTTTTCCATCGCCAAAAGGTCGGGGTTCATAAAGCTGAGCGCGGCGGAAAGGCGCACGTTCAGCTCGGTCGCCCGCTGCGCCATCGCCTGATACGCGGCATTCGCGTTGTCTTCGTCGCGGCGCATACGCGCGTACACAAATAGGTTTGCCGCGATATGCTCCATCCGCTCGATGCGAAGAAGCGCGGAAAGAAGCCCCTTTGCGCTTTTAGTCAGGTTTTCTTTTATCTTCGGGACGTCGGCAAACATCCCTTCCAGTTTGATAAAGTCCTTTTCCCAGTCCTTGTTTGTAGTATAGATATCTTCCAGCTTCCACTTATACTTTTCGTCGATCTTTTCTCTTTGCGCCATGATTCCAACCACCTCTTTTTATAATAGTAGTGCATCTATTTATCAACACATTTTACGCCATTTACACAATATCCCGCTTCCATTACTTCCGCCGATGCCGCACTTTTTTTGACAGTGCTTACCTAACTGGAATATATGCGGCACGATCACGTTTTCCGCAAAAATTTCCCCTTGCATTTGGGGCAGGTGATGTTTATTTTCCCTTTCCCTCTGGGCACGCGCACTTTCTGCCCGCACGAAGGGCATTTAAAGTATCTGTATTTCTTCGCGTCGCGCATTTTTTGCGGAATACCCGTAAACCAGTTCTTCAGCCGGTAGCGGAATTGCAGGTATTTCATATTTTCCTGCTGCCGCTTTGCGATATTTTTGGAAAACATGCGGTATACGCCAAAAACAAGGGGGATCAGGCTGAGGTAATTTATAAACGCCACCGGTATGAAAAGCGAAGCGACCGTGATTGCGATGGCAAGCACCAACAGAAAAAAAGTGAGCTGGTCTCCGCCATACCTCCCATACATCATCCGCCTCAGCCAGTTCATACGCGTTTTCCTTCCCTTTTTTATTGAATAGTATAAAGGAAAGCCCGCGCAAAACATACTTTTTTTCCCAAACGTTCACAATTTTTTTAATAATGCACTATATTTCCTTACACATAATGTACAATCTGTTTATTTATAGTATAATTAAATTAAAAGGGTATCGGGGATTGAAAGGAGCACGTTTTGTTGCTACAGGAAATAGTCCAATTGTTTGCGGAGCGTTCCGGGTTTTTTCTTGAATGTATGGCGGAACACCTGCGAATATCAGGCATATCCATATTACTTGCCACGGCGATCGGCCTTTCGCTGGGCATCTTCATCAGTGAACGCAAGAAAACCTCGGCGGTGGTGCTGGCCGTTACCAGTGTGGTCTACACCATACCCTCCATCGCGCTTCTGGGTTTTTTGATCCCGGTATCCGGCATTGGCGACGTTACCGCCATCATCGCGCTTACCGTGTACGCGCTTCTGCCGATGGTGCGGGGCACATACACCGGCATTTCATCCATCGACCCCGCCATTACCGAGGCCGCGCGCGGCATGGGAAGCACCGATTTCCAACTGCTCTATAAAATCAAACTGCCGCTCGCCATGCCTGTGATCATATCCGCGCTGCGCAATATGCTTGTCATGACCATCGCCCTTACAGGTATCGCGGCTTTCATTGGCGCGGGCGGCCTCGGCGTGGCGATCTACCGCGGCATCACCACAAACAACACAGCCATGACGATCGCGGGGAGTATTCTCGTGGCCGTTATGGCGCTGCTGCTCGATCTGCTGGTCGGCAAAATAGAAAAGCATTTACTCGTCAAATGGAAAATGAAAAAGGAGATATAAATGAAAAAATTTATTTCACTGGCAGTTACCGTACTGCTGCTTACCGCACTGCTGCTTGCGGCCTGTTCGTCGGCCGCCCCCGGTTCTTCCGGCGGGCAGCAAAGCGAACTCCCCCCGCTTCAGATCGCGTCTAAGCCTATGACCGAACAAATGATCCTTGTGGAGATGCTCAAAGCCATCTTAGAGACGCACACCGATTATACGGTGGAGCTAACAAAAGGGATCGGCGGCGGCACCAGCAACATACAACCCGCCATGGAAAGAGGCGATTTCCACATGTATCCCGAATATACCAGTACCGGATGGGAGTTCGTCTTAAAGCAGAAGGGCGGTGTATTATCCGACGAGGAAATGTTTGAGCAGCTTCAGCAGCAATATCAGGAGCAGTTCGGCTTTGAATGGGTGGGGCGCTACGGCTTTGGCGACCAGTTCGGCCTGGCCGTGCGCAAGCAGATCGCGGACGAACACGGCATCTCCACTTACAGCGACCTCGCGCCGCTCACACCCGAGCTTGTTTTCGCGGCGGAACCCGATTTCTTTGAACGCGACGACGGGTTCGACAGCCTGTGCGCAACGTATGGATATAAGTTCCGCAGCACAAAAGACATCGATATCGGCCTTAAATACAACGCCATAAACGCGGGTGAAGTGGACGTGATCGAAATCGCTACAACAGACGGGCAGCTTGCCGCGGCGGACGTCACTGTGCTTGCCGACGACAAAAAATTCTTCCAGAGCTATTACTGTTACACGGTAGTGCGGCAGGATATTTTAGAACAATATCCCGGCCTGCGGGAAGCGCTTATGAAGATGGAGGGCATTATAAATGAGCAAGAGATGATCGCCATGAATTCCGCCGTGGATCTCGATAAAAAGGAAGATGTGGACGTCGCGCTCGAATTTCTCAGAAGTAAAGGGATCATAGAATAATGGAAGAGCCGGTCATTATCCGCTTCGAGCACATCAGCAAGTCATATGGCGAATTTTGCGTGCTGCACGATTTCAACCTGGAAGTTATGCGCGGGGAATTTCTCACGGTCATCGGCAGTTCGGGCAGCGGCAAGACGACCGTGCTTAAAATGGTCAACGGGCTGATCATACCGGACGGCGGCAAGCTTTTTGTGGACGGGCAAGATATTTCGGGTACAAACCTTATCGAACTGCGCCGCAAGATCGGTTACGTCATACAAAACATCGGCCTGTTTCCCCATATGACCGTGTGGAAAAATATCGCGTATGTGCCATCGCTCTTAAACAAGCAGGATAAAGAGCGCACAAAAAAGGCGGTCGCCCGCTTGATGGATGTCGTCGGGCTTTCCGGTGACCTCATGCGGCGTTACCCGAGCGAGCTTTCGGGCGGGCAGCAGCAGCGCGTGGGCATCGCGCGCGCGCTTGCCTCAAACCCCTATATATTGCTGATGGACGAGCCGTTCGGCGCGGTGGATGAAATCACGCGCAAAATGCTGCAAGAGGAAATTTCCCGCATCCACAAAGCGCTCAACGTCACCACCATTTTTGTTACGCACGACATACGCGAAGCGCTCAAGCTAGGTACGCGCGTGCTTGTGATGGACGCGGGCCGGATAGAACAATTGGGCGACCCGGATGAGATCATACACCACCCCGCGACGGATTTTGTCGCCCGGCTGACGCAAAGCCGGGGGTTGGAATAATACCCATCACACATAAAAGTATGGTATGCTTGTGGAAGGAAAGGTTGAAACCAATATGGGCAATTTGTTGAAAAAAATAAGGCTAAACCGGACATTAAGCATACAAGTGCTGTTTGTGGTTGTCTCGTTTGCCGCGATGATCATTTTAAGTTATGTTTTCATGAGTACGATCGTGCGCGGCAACCTGGTGCGCGGCGCAAACAGTATGCTGGACCTTACAAGAACGCGCATCGAATCTTACCGGCGCGATCATGAGGTATCGCTGGACGGCCTTGCCACAACCGTGCGTATGATGATCTTGCGGGGCGATACAGCGGAAATGCTCGATGAATATATCGTCGGCAGGTCACAGCCCGACCTTCTGGAAAGCAGTGAAGTGTCCAGTGTCAAGGGGTTTTACGGATATTTTGAAACGCTGCCGGGCGGGCCGGTTTTGATTGACGGCCGGGAGCGTACGCTGCCGCGCGACCTTGACCCGATGAAAACCGAGTGGTACCGGCTCGCTGTAGAAGCGAATGGCGGCCTGGTGGAGACAATACCCTATATCAGCGATACCGGCGAGACGCTGTATACCTATGCCAGATGCCTTCTTGATAACGATGGGAACCGGCTGGGCGTCGTTTGTATGGATGTAAACATAGACGAAATCGGGGAGGAAGTCGTAAACACGGCGTTAAACCAAGGCGGTTACGGTATGCTGCTCAACCAGGATCTTACTGTATTGTTTCACCCAAACCCCGAATTTGTGGGGATACGGGTTGAAAACACGGCGATCCCCATTTACATATTTCAGGATGAGTTGAAGCAAGGGGCGGAAATATTTGAGCGCCCGATAATAAGTTTTAAGGGAGAGAAAGCCGTTGCCTTTTTCCAGCCGCTCGAAAACGGCTGGTATCTGGGCCTTGTTACGCCGGAAAGCCTGTATTACGCGGGCATAACCAATATGGCGCTTATTTTAAGCATTCTGGGCATCGCGCTTGCGATCATACTGGTCGGCATATTGATACGCATCGACGCGGCGCGGGAAAAGGCGGACGACGAAAACCAAAAGAAGAGCATATTCCTCGCGAATATGAGCCACGAGATCCGCACGCCCATCAACGCCATTGTCGGCATGGCTTCCATTGGGCGGACCTCCGGGACGGTTGACCGCAAGGATTATTGTTTTGCGAAGATAGACGACGCGTCCAAGCATCTTTTGGGCGTCATCAACGATATACTGGATATGTCTAAGATCGCGGCGAATAAAATTGAACTGTCCCCCGCGGATTTCAATTTTGAAAAAATGCTCCAGCAGGCCGTTAACGTCGTCAACTTCCGCATCGATGAAAAACACCAGAAACTGACGGTGCGGATCGACAGGAATATCCCCAAAGTCCTTTTCGCGGATGACCAGCGGTTTGCGCAGGTAGTGACCAATCTTTTGAGCAACGCGAACAAGTTTACGCCGGAGAAAGGCGTGATCAGTTTAAACGCAAACCTTCTTGACGAGGAAGACGGCCTGTGCACCGTGCAGGTGACGGTCACGGACAACGGGATAGGCATCGCCCCGGAACAGCAGGAAAACCTGTTTCAGTCGTTTTCGCAGGCGGAATCTTCCACAACACGCGTCTATGGGGGCACCGGCCTGGGGCTTTCCATATCAAAAAGCATCGTGGAAATGATGGGTGGCAAGATCTGGCTGGAGTCGGAGCTCGGGGCCGGCACGAAGATCGGCTTTACCGTAAAAGTACGCGAAGGCGAGGACCGGGAGACCGGCCTGCTGCGCGACCAATACATCAACTGGAAAAATATACGCATTCTCACCGTAGACGACGATATCGATATCCTGGTATATTTTGAGGATGTAGTAACAAGCCTGGGGGCGTACTGCGACGTCGCCGAAAGCGCGGAGCAAGCGCTTCATTTTGTGGAACAAAACGGCGCTTACAATATTTATTTCGTAGACCTGCGGATGCCGGGCGTCGATGGCATCGGCCTCACCAAAGAGCTGAGGGCGCGGGAGGAACACCCGGGCAACGCCATCGTTATCATGATTTCATCGGCCGACCTCTCCGAGGTGGAGGAAGAAGCAAAGAAAGCGGGCGTAAACCAGTTCCTGCTAAAACCGCTGTTCCCTTCGGCGATCGCGGACGTGATAAGCGAGTGTATCGGGGTCGTCAACCACAAGGCGGAGGAGGCGTTTTTGCACGCGGATGGCCTGTTCAAAGGGCACCACATTCTGTTTGTGGAAGATATTGCCGTAAACCGCGAGGTCGTCCTTTCCATGCTCGAGCCTACCCTGCTTGAGATCGATTGCGCCGCGAACGGGCTGGAGGCCGTCGAGCTGTTTGAGAAAAACCCGGAAAAATATGATATGATATTCATGGACGTGCAGATGCCCAAAATGGATGGGTATGAGGCGACCCAGCGCATCCGCGCGTCCGGCTTCCCCTCGGCAAAAACCGTCCCCATTATTGCCATGACCGCAAACGTTTTCAGGGAAGACGTGGAGTCCTGCCTTGCCGCCGGGATGGACGGCCATTTGGGTAAGCCGTTTGATATGGACGACCTGCTGAAAATCACACATAAATACCTGAAAGCGGACGACCCGGAAAATACGGAGCCAACGAACCCGCTTTAGGCGGAATTTGAACCCGCCCTTACGTAACCGTTAGCCGTTAAAACATTGACACGATCCGCCGTGGATACGTTCCACTGTGGATCGTTTTGACGCTGCCGCTGGGTGTCAAGGGGGGGGGAGATTTGGGAGTTCTCCGGGTATTGACAAATGGTGGCGCATCGATTAACATGAATATGTGAACAAGTGTACATATTATCATTTTAATGCGAGGATATAAATCATGCACACGGATCTGTGCCGGGTATCGGCGATTGAAATAAGCGCGGAACATGAGGAGACGGTTTGTAACCTGTTTAAAATGCTGGGCGACCCAAACCGCCTGAAAATCGTGTGCGCGCTGATGGGAACAAGGATGTGCGTGGCGCATCTGGCGGCGTATGTGGGTATGGAGCAAAGCGCCCTTTCCCACCAGCTTCGCAACCTGAAACAAGCAGGCCTGGTGAAAAGTGAAAAGCAGGGCAAGCAGGTGTTCTACAGCCTGGACGATGAGCACGTGTCCGGGATGATCGAACAGGCCGCTGCGCACGCAAGACACCTTAGGCCAATAGGGGGGCAGTAAAATGAATCACGATGTGGGTTGTGTATGTGAAGCCTGCATGGCAAAAAAAGAAAACGATTGCGGTTGTGGCTGCGGGTGCGATAAAAAAAGGAGCAGTAATCGCAAAGAGAAAGAAACACGCATTCGGCTGTGCTTAGGCGCGGCGCTCTTTGCTGTGGGTATCCCGCTTCATATCATACAGGGGATACCGGCATGGAGCGGGTTTGCCGTCTTTTTGGCGGCGTATCTTGTGCTCGGTTTAAATGTGCTGCTTACCGCGGGCAAAAACATCGCGCGGGGCAAGGTGTTCGATGAGCATTTTTTGATGGCCGTGGCGACGATTGGCGCGTTCGTGCTGGGTGAATACATGGAAAGCGCGGCAGTCATGCTGTTTTATCTGGCCGGGGAAACGCTGAGCGACCACGCGGTGCAAAAAAGCCGTGCGTCTATTGCCGAACTGATGGATATCCGCCCGGATTACGCAAATATTGAGCAGAATGGGATCCTCAAAAGAGTAGTGCCCGAATCGGTTGCGCCGGGCGACGTCATCATAATAAAGCCATTTGAAAAAGTGCCGCTGGACAGCGTGGTGTTAGAAGGCGCATCCACACTTAACACCAGCGCGCTCACGGGCGAGAGCATCCCGCGCGACGTGGCGGCGGGGGATACGCTGCTTGCGGGGAGCGTAAACG
The DNA here is from genome assembly GCA_003510345.1 of Clostridiales bacterium. Classification (GTDB taxonomy): domain Bacteria; phylum Bacillota; class Clostridia; order Christensenellales; family Christensenellaceae; genus UBA5399. The sequence goes on from DOMW01000080.1 coordinate 12,379, forward strand.
GGGCAAGCCTTTTAAAAGCCCGTGTGGAAAAAGAATATGGGCAGTCCACCGCGGCGAAAATACTCGAGATCGTAGAACACGCAAGCAGCAAGAAAGCGCGTACGGAGAAATTTATCACCCGGTTCGCGCGTTACTATACGCCTTGCGTTTGCGCGGCGGCGCTTGCGGTCGCGATACTGCCGTCACTTTTTACGGGGGAATGGAGCGTATGGGTGTACAGAGCGCTGCTGTTCCTCGTCATTTCCTGCCCGTGCGCGCTTGTGGTGGCGGCGCCGCTTTCCTACTTTGGCGGCATCGGCGGTGCGTCCAAAAGCGGCATACTGGTAAAGGGCGCCAACTATCTGGAAGCGTTGGCGCGGATCGAAAAAGTGGTGTTCGATAAAACGGGTACGCTGACAAGGGGTGTGTTTTCCGTGCGGGAAGTTTTTCCCGCCCCCGGCCATTGCGCGGATGATGTGCTGGGGATGGCGGCTGCGGCCGAAGCGCATTCCCCGCACCCCATCGCCAAATCGATACGGGAAGCGTATGAAAGCGCGGCAATAAGCGGCGGTATTACGGAATCGGAAGATATTCCGGGGTACGGCGCGCGGGCTGTGGCGGAAGGAAAGCATGTGCTTGCGGGCGGCGCGCGGCTTATGGAGCGGGAAGGGATAGGCTATGTGCCGCTCAAACAGCCGGGAACGGCGCTTTATGTGGCTGTGGACGGAACGTTTATTGGTTCTGTATTGATTGCGGACGAGATGAAGGCGGACGCCGAAAAAGCGGTGCGGGCGCTCAAAGACGCGGGTATATCCGCCGCTATGCTGACAGGCGACGGCGAGGCAATCGGGCGGATGGTTGCAAGCGAAGCAGGCATAAACGAGTTTTACGCCGAACTGCTACCGCAGGACAAAGTGGCGGCACTGGAAGAGATGAGCGCGCGGCAGAACGGAACTGCGTTTGTGGGCGACGGTATAAACGACGCGCCCGTACTGGCGCGGGCGGATGTGGGTATTGCGATGGGTGCGCTCGGGAGCGACGCGGCGATCGAAGCGGCGGATGTGGTGCTGATGACGGACGAGCCATCTAAAGTGCCGCTGGCCATTAAAATAGCGCGCAAAACAAAGCGCATCGTGTGGCAGAACATTGTGTTTGCCCTGGCGGTGAAAGCGGTGGTGATGGCACTGGGCGTGATGGGGATCGCGGATATGTGGGCGGCGGTGTTTGCGGATGTGGGTGTGACACTGATTGCAGTGTTGAACGCGCTGCGGGCATTGCGGGCGCCGAAGTGAGAAATTTTTGCTCCCGGTAATTTAGGCAACCACTGATTAAAAGCCATTTTACTAACCCATCCATCCCCCCAAACGCCACAGAGACAGGGGGATAGAGGTTGAGCATCTGGCCTGAC
>DOMW01000290.1 GCA_003510345.1 Clostridiales bacterium
CCCAGCGGCAGCGTCATAACCATCCACGGTGGAAAATGCTTCCGTTTCATGGGCAGCGCAGAGGCGAACTCAAATCTCGCTTTCCCAGGGGTTAGGAATACGAACCCACCTTAATCAGCGGTTACTTAAGCCACCGCTACCAAAATTAATACAAAACCACGCACGGATGTGCCACGCCTGTCAATGGCTGCTTGCTTGTTTTTTGTGAATCCATTATAATTTATACATGGAAAAAACCGGCGTAAAAACGATTCATGCGAGCGAAATCACAGAGACTGTCCGCGAGTTGTTTTTGTGCGCCTGCATCGCCCCGGACGCGCGGGTGATGCGCGCCATTGCGCGTGCGCATGAGGCGGAACGCACGCCGCACGCAAAAGAGATACTTAGGCAGCTCATACAAAATAGCGGGATCGCGCAAAGCGAAGAAATTCCGGCGTGCCAGGATACCGGCATGGCGGTCGTGCTGCTAAAGGTGGGGCAGGATACGCACATACTTGGCGGCTATGTGGAAGACGCTGTAAACGAAGGCGTGCGCCAAGCGTATACACAGGGGTATTTCCGGAAATCTGTGCTCGACCCGCTTTCCCGTGTAAACACAAAAGATAATACACCGGCGGTTATCCACACGCGCATCGTGCCGGGCAATACGGTGACAATCACGGCGCTGCCCAAGGGGTTTGGCAGCGAGAATATGAGCCAAATAAAAATGCTTGCCCCCTCGGACGGCAAAGAGGGGATTATCGATTTCGTCGTGGGGACGGCGAAGCAAGCCGGGGGAAGCCCCTGCCCGCCCGTTATTTTAGGGGTGGGGGTGGGCGGCACGTTCGAATCGTGCGCGCTGCTGGCAAAAGAACAGCTTTTGCGGCCGCTCGGGTATGATAACCCGGATGAGGAACTGCGCGAAATGGAACAAACGATACTGGATAGGATAAATGCAATGGGCATGGGCCCCATGGGCCTCGGCGGGGATACCTACTGCCTGGGCGTGCACATAGGCAAGCAGGCCACGCACATCGCGGCGCTGCCCGTTGCGGTCAATTATTGCTGCCATATGCTGCGCCACGCAAGCGCGATCCTTTGAGGGTGTACGGCATGAAGAAACTCCGGTTACCGCTTACAAAACAAGAAATATCCTCCCTTAAGGCGGGTGACGCTGTGCTGCTCTCAGGCACGGTCTATACCGCGCGGGACGCCGCTCACAAACGGCTTGCGGCGTTGCTTGAAAGCGGGGCGCCCCTGCCTATAGACCTTGCGGGCGCCGCCCTGTATTACGCGGGCCCTTGCCCGGCCAAACCGGGGCAAGTGATCAATTCTTGCGGGCCGACAAGCGCCGTCCGCATGAACGCATACGCGCCCGCGCTGTATGACCGGGGCGTGTGCTGTGTCATTGCCAAGGGGCCGGTCAGTGAGGGGGTGCGGCGGTCTATCGTAAAAAACGGCGCGGTATACTTCGGCGCCACAGGCGGTGCGGGCGCGCTGATAAGCAAATGTATTACGGCGGCGGAAGAAGCTGCGTTTGGGGAGCTGGGCGCGGAGTCGATAAAAGCGCTCACGGTGGAAGATATGCCGCTTATCGTTGGGATAGACAGCAGCGGCGCGTCGTTGTTTGAGGCGGGCCGGTTATAGGGTATAAATGGTATAGCAGCAGACTTTCAAGGAGGCAAGGCACTATGGGAACAGCGCTCATCACAGGCGCGTCGCGTGGTATCGGCAGGCAGACGGCGCTGTTGTTCGCGCAAAGCGGCTATGAGGTCGTCATCAACTATTTTCGCAGCGAAAGCCGCGCAAAAGAGCTGGAAGACGAGATAAACCGCAACGCGGGGCGGCGGTGTGCGATTGCCATCCGGGCGGATGTTTCCGACGAGCGGCAGGTGCGCGCACTGTTTGAGCAGGCGGCACAATGCTTTGCACCGGCGGACGTGCTGGTAAACAACGCGGGGATTGCGGCGGCCGGGTTACTGACAGATATGAGTACTGATGAATGGGACCGGTTATTCGCGGTCAATATGCGCGGCGCGTTTTTGTGCAGCAGGGAAGCGCTTCCGCCTATGATCAGTAAAAAACAGGGTTGCATCATCAATATCTCGTCGGTATGGGGTGTGTGCGGCGCGTCGTGCGAAGTCGCGTATTCCGCTTCCAAGGCGGCGCTCATTGGTTTTACAAAGGCGCTGGCAAAAGAGGTGGGGCCATCGGGCGTTCGCTGTAACTGTGTGGCGCCCGGCGTGATCGATACGGATATGAATCAAGCGCTAACCGGGGAAGACATCGCGCGATTGAAAGAACAAACGCCCCTTTGCACGGTGGGCCGCGCGGAGGATGTTGCGCAGTCTGTTTTGTTTTTGGCGTCGCCGCGGGCGGATTTTATTACGGGGCAGGTTTTAAGCCCCAACGGAGGGTTTTTGATATGAACGGACAAAAAAGCGCAATAAGAAAACTTTGGCCATACCTGCTGATACTTTGCGCCGCTTTCTATGCGCTGCCCTTTCCTTCGCTTTTTTCCAACGGAAACAATGCGGATTACCTCATCACCACGCTGCTGATCATCAATCCCGCGATGTGTTTTGTGCTGCAAATGGTTTATTCCCTGAATCACGGGTTCTGCTGGTATCTTCCGCTGCTCGGCGGGGGGTTGTTCGTACCCGCCATTTTTATTTTCTACAACCACACCGCCGCATTGTACACGATCTCCTATATTGTGATATCCTACATCGGCGCGGGCGTGGGCTACAGCTTTTTCCGCAATAAAGATAGAAAAAACAATACTGATTAACGCGGTCTAACTCAACGCCTTGCGGAACACATTTTCGATCGAATGCTCCGAAGGCACGCCTTCGTGCATCTTTATGCCTTCCACAAAAAAGGTGGGCACATACCAGTAGTCATATCCCTCCGTTTTTTGCGGCTCTTTGGATTCCTCTATCACCTCGACCCGCACCTTTGTAAATTCAGGATGTTTTTCCATCAGGTCTTTGATGATACGAAACGCCTTTTTGCAGTGCGGGCAGCTCTCCAGCACCATCATTTTCACATGCTTTGTCATTTTTCCTCCAACACGTTCGTTTTTAGCCAACTTATATATATAATAACAAGGATAGAATTCTAAACATAAATACTGATTTAAACAACGCGGCTTGCTTACCTTGGTTTGTGTTATAATAATACCATGAATCTGATCGCGGCGGTAGATGAAAATTGGGGAATAGGAAAGGACGGCGGCCTGCTGTTTCATATCCCGGAAGACAGGAAGTATTTCAAGGAAAAGACAATAGGCAAAGTGGTGGTGATGGGCCGGGGCACGTTTGCCTCCCTTCCCGGCGGCAGGCCGCTTTTAGGCAGGACGAATATTGTGCTTTCCGCCGACCCTTCCTTTCGGCCGGAAGGCGTGATATTGGCGCGGAGCATAGGCGGGCTTAAGCGTATGCTGCAGGAATATGACAGTAACACCGTTTTCGTAATAGGCGGCGCGTCTTTATACAACCGATTGCTGGAAAGCTGCAGGTATGCTTATATAACAAAGGTGGAATGCGGCGCAAACGCGGATAGATTTATGCATACTCTTGACGGCAGGGCCGGATGGCGACTGATTGAACGATCTGCCCCGGGGAACTATAACGGGCTTGCGTTTACATTCAATGTGTACGAAAATAGTGACGTTAAGCCGATTGAATAAAGAACAATGAAAAGGAGAATGGACGATGAATGAAGTTTTGCAGTGCATAAAAACGCGGTATACCTGCCGCGCCTACGATGGGAAACTGCCGGAACGGCAAACGCTTACGCAGGTCGCGCAGGCGGCGGCGGAAGCGCCGAGCGCCATGAACAGGCAGCCGTGGCAGATCGTTGTCATTGCAGACAAACAACTGATCGGGCGGATGGACGACGCCGGTATGAACGCGCTGAAGCAGGCGAAAGATAAAGCGGTCTACAACCGGTTTATGGAGCGCGGCGGCAGGCTCTTTTACAACGCGCCGTGCATGTTTCTTGTTCTGATGCGGCAGGGAATGGGGCTGGACACGGGTATCGTGAGCGAAAATATCGCGCTTGCCGCGCATTCTCTTGGCCTGGGGAGCACGATATGCGGCATGGCGGCCCTTCCCTTTGAGTGCGCGGAAGGCCGGGCGTTTAAAGAGGAGATTGGCATAGAACAGGACTGGGAATTCGGTATCGCCGTGCTGGTGGGGCAACCCGCGAAAACGGGCGCGCCGCACCAGCCGGACGCCGGAAAAATCCGCTTTGTCGAGGGAGAATGAACGAACGGCAGATCGCCGTGATCGCGGCGGAACCGGCGCATTGCGCCGTGGCGGCTGAAATCATAACAGACGCGTTCTGGGAGGATTTCCGCGAAACCGGGGAATCCAGAAAACGTGTGGCGCTGGCGCTGGCGCGGGCGATTGACCCCGCGCGTTTTGTGGTCGCGCTTTGCGGGGAAGAGGTTTGCGGCGTTGCGGCGTGTTCGGACACCGCAGGCCGGGCGATGGGCATCCATTCGCCGCAAAAGCTGGCGTGCTCAGGCCTGCTCGGTGAGCGGGGCGCGTTCATCGAGTTTGTCGCCGTGCGCAAAAGATTCCGGCGCAGGGGGGCGGCGCGCGCCATGCTGGCGCATATTATTGAGCGGGCGGACAAGGAGGAGTACACCCTTACGGTAGACCCGGATAACGTACCCGCCATCGCCTGTTATGCGTCGCTGGGGTTTCGGGTTTTTAAGAACAACATGGAACAGGCGGAAGCAGGGGGGGAGCGGAAAAGGGTGTGTATGCGGCTGGAGAACAAAAAAACCGAGATGTTGCCGTAGCCACATCTCTTTAAAAACCTTAAGGTTTTTTGTTTATCATTTATAATATAACCATAATTAAAAGGTATAGTCAATGATTTTTTTCACAAAATCGTAAGAAGAAGTAATTGCAGTATTCTTCATGAAGTAATCCCTATGCCTTGTCATGGTAGTATTAAAAAGATATTTTAACTCCTCCACGCGTTTGTTTTGTGTAGGTTCTGCTCTCACTACATCATTGTAGATGTAAAGCAATGCCCCAAAATCATGAATGACAGGATTTGATAGCTTGTTTTTGCTAACATTGTTGCTAACAATATCAGTGCTTTTTACCCAGTTTACAGCATTTTGACAAATGAATT
>DOMW01000125.1 GCA_003510345.1 Clostridiales bacterium
TATGTGGCGGCGAGCATCAAAAACGTTGCGTATACGCGCGTGGGCGATACGCTGACGTCGGCGCAAAACGGCACGGAAAAAGCGCTGCCCGGCTACAAGAAGATAACGCCTATGGTGTACTGCGGCATCTACCCGGCGGACGGCGCGAAATACGACGACTTAAAAGACGCGCTCGACAAGCTGCGTTTAAACGACGCTTCGCTGCTCTTTGAGCCGGAGGTTTCGGTGGCGCTTGGGTTTGGATTTCGATGCGGGTTTTTGGGGCTGCTGCATATGGAGATCATTCAGGAGCGGCTGGAACGTGAGTTTGACCTCGACCTTGTGACCACCGCCCCAAGCGTGGCGTATATGGTGCACCTTCTGAGCGGCGAAGTGCTGGAAATAGAAAACCCGACAAACCTGCCCGACCCCACGCAAATCGACTATATGGAAGAGCCGGTGGCCGAAGTGAGCGTGATGACGCCGGACGAGTATGTGGGCGCGGTGATGGAACTGTGCCAGGATAAGCGCGGCACGTTTAAAACGATGGAATACATCGAAAAGACGCGCGTGCTCATCCATTACGAGATACCGCTCAACGAGATCATTTACGATTTCTTTGACCTGCTCAAATCAAAAACGCGGGGCTACGCCTCGATGGATTACGAGATAAAAGGCTATAAAAAAAGCGACCTTGTGAAGCTGGACATGATGCTGAATGGCGAGATATGCGACGCGCTGTCGCTTATCGTGCACAGGGACAGGGCGTATGCCCGCGGGCGTGCCATCGCGGAAAAACTCAAGGAAGTGATACCGCGGCAGATGTTTGAGATACCCATACAGGCGGCGATCGGCGGCAAGATCATCGCGCGGGAAACGGTGAAAGCGCTTCGAAAGGACGTGCTTGCCAAGTGCTATGGCGGCGATATCACACGCAAAAAGAAGCTGCTGGAAAAGCAGAAGGAGGGCAAGAAGCGTATGCGGCAGGTGGGCAGCGTGGAATTGCCGTCCGAAGCGTTTATGAGCGTGCTCAAGACGAATTGAGGCGGAGTACTCTTACTGTTTTATCCATGACGGAGCGCCTAATGAACCGCCCGCGCGCGTGACGACAGGCACACCCTCACCTTTCCCGCCGCCGTGCGCGGGAAGGGATGAACCCATCAGCATAAGAAGCCTGTACCGCCCGGCGAAACAATATATACACAGCCGATTATAGTAAAATAGAAAAACCGTTTTCAGATTTTTCTGTTTTGGATTCGTATCACTTATATACCGAGGACATGTACCCATGAAAAAACGCGTTCTTATTGTTTTGCTGGCTTTACTGGCACTGGCGCTTTTGTCCTGCTCGGCGGAGCAACCGCCGCAGGCAAGCATAGATGAGCCGGTTGCGGCTTCGTTTGCGCCGCGCCCTTCCGCCACGCCCGCACCTACACCAACCCCCACCCCAACGCCAACCCCTGACCCTGTGGATTCCCTGCTCGCTTCGATGACATTGCGGGAAAAAGCGGCACAGATGTTTTTTCTGCGTTTAAGCCAACCGGGCGACGAGGGGGAAGTCGGGTTTACCAAGCCGGATGACGAGCTTAAAGCTTTCATAGAAGATACACAGGCGGGCGGGTATATCCTTTTCGCCGATAATATCACCAGCGAGGCCGCTGTGAAAGCGCTTACAGGCGCAACCGTTTCCCATTCCTCCGTCGCGCCGTTTATTGGCATTGACGAGGAGGGCGGCATCGTGAGCAGGCTGTCCGGTATGGACGGTTACGAAAGCCAGCCCGCCGCAAGGGAGATCGGCAAAGGCGAGCCGCAAGCGGCATACGACGCGGGCAGCGCCATCGCGTCCGCTCTTTCGCGTATAGGCGTTACGGTGGACTTTGCCCCCGTGGCCGATGTGCTGACAAACCCGGAAAATACGGTGATCGGCAGCCGCGCTTACAGCGATGACCCCGAGGTGGTGGCCGAAATGGCTTCCGCTTTTGCCCGCGCGCTTATGGACGCCGGTATTTTGTCCGCGCCCAAGCACTTCCCGGGGCATGGCGGCACAGCCGAAGATTCCCATGAGGGGGCCGCTGTTTCCGGCGACACACCCGAACAAATACAGGAAACCTACACAATTTATAAACGCTTGATCGAAGAGGGCGCGCCTTTTATATTGGCAGGGCATGTCACAATGCCGGATTCAGCCGAGGAACCCGCGTCCCTCTCCCCCTATTTTCTGACCGATGTACTGCGGGGCGAGCTTGGGTTTACCGGGATGGTTGTAACCGACGCCATGAATATGCAGGCTATCACCGACCTTTACCCGCCGGATGAAGCGAGCGTCCGCGCCATCTCGGCCGGTGTGGACATGGTGCTGATGCCGCAGGACTTTTCCACGGCGCTTGACGGCGTACTTGCGGCGGTAGAAACCGGCGTACTTTCCAAGGAACGCATAGATGAATCCGTCCGGCGCATACTGCAACTCAAGATGGATTACGGTATCATTCCCGTGTGACCCCGCGTGTTCACCGCGTGAAAAACACCGCTTACACGATAAAAGGCGCCCGCTTGCCCAAAAGGCCTTTTTTTCGCGGACACCCATTGTTATAATGCAGGGAAAGGGGGTGAATGTGTGAAGATCCGGATTGAGGTGGAGGATGGCCGCCAAGAGAGTGAAGTGGTCATCAAATGCGCCCGGGTGGATGATTCTATCCAAAAGATCCACCAGTATATATTGGACCAGGCCGCCGGTGTGGTGGCGATCGCTTTCTTCAAACAGGACAGGGAATATTACTTCCCTGTTTCCGAAATACTGTTTTTTGAAACGGAAGGCGACCTGGTCTACGCGCATACAGCGCAGGACAGCTACCGGATTAAGCACCGCTTGTATGAGCTGGAGGACTTGCTGCCGGGGCAGTTTATGCGCGCGGCGAAGTCCCTGATACTCAACACGGACAAAATACACTCGATCACCCGCAATATGGCTTCCGCAAGCCTGGTGGAGTTCTCTGGAACGCATAAAAAGGTTTATGTATCCCGCAGGTATTTCACGCAGGTGAAGGAAAGACTGGAAGAAAGAAGGAATGTGCGATGAACGGCAAGAAAATTTTTTGGGGCATCTTTTTTATACTGGCTACGGTGCTCTTGATTGTGAGCCAGGTGGGCTCTTTTATGGAAATCGGTTTTTGGAGTTTGCTGGGTACGATCATACTTTTGGCGGTGATCATACAAAGTGCGATCTACCGCGTATGGTTCGGCATCTGCATCTCGGCGGCGTTTCTGTATATGATCTACCAGGAACCGCTTGGCTGGCCGGATATCTCTTTTGTAGTGCTGATCGTGGCGGCGGTATTGCTCAGCATTGGGCTGCATTTCCTGCTCAAGCCAAAAAAGCAGCATTACCGGGACAGCAGCCATTTCTGCTATATGGGCAGCGGGGACGGATGGCAGGAAGCAAAGCATTCGGACAATGAGGACGACAACGACCCGGAAATGAGCGTTAAATTCGGAAATATTGTGCGGTACCTGCATTCGAGCGCGCTCAGGAGCGGAAAGCTTCAGTGTTCATTTGGCAATCTGGAGGTGTATTTTGACGAGGCGGCGCTTGCGCCGGGGGGCGCGGAACTGTTCATCGAATGCAGCTTCGGCGACACAAAGCTTTACATACCAAAGCATTGGAGTGTGGAGGAACGCCTTAGCAAAAGCCTGGGCGACGCCTCTTTCGGGGGCAAAAGGCCGGAGCCGGACGCGGGCAGCCGTCTGGTGCTGACCGGAAATGTCAGCTTTGGGAATGTAAGGATAAATTATGTGTGACGCGGTGTGCTTAGGAAGGCAGGATTTAAACTCGTATCTGCGCTGCTGTTGAAACAAAAACGTTTTCCACCGAGGATAGGTGACGCTGCCGCTGGGCGTCAAGTTATAGGTGTATTGCGTGCCCGGTTGCAGGCCTTGGTCGATAAAGTAGTTTTACGTGGCGGAAACCCTGCCGACCTCGCTTACATAATTACCGGTTTGGTCAGGAACGTAGGCTATCGCGTATTCATCGGCGGGGCGGCTGGTGATATAGGTGTCGTCCCACATATATTTTATCGTCATTGATACCGGGGATGCTTGTTGTGTTCACCGGGTAGGTTGTGGGATCGCCAGCAGGTGTGGCATGATGGCGTTGGCGTCTAAGGGAACGACGCCCTCACTCTCGTATTTTTTGGCGAGTTGGTTGTAATTGTCGAGCGTGGTGCGGTGGTAGGTAGAGGAATACTGGTTGCCTATGCTGACGCCCACCATCGCTTCCGCGCTGAAATTCATGCCGCCGCCCGCCTGCCAACTAGCGGTATCGCCTTCTTCCTGTGACGATGTGATGGAAAAGGAAGTGGAGCCGCGCCCGAACACATAGGTGTCGTCGTAATCCAGCTCTTGCCAATAGGGGGTAGAAAGGGTGATTGCCACGGGCGCGGGCTTGCTCCCGCCGTATTCTTTGTCTTGCAACTGGAAGTATGACGTATCTTTATCCACATCCACGAGATATCGTAATAGATTCCCTCGCCGTCGTCGTGGTGTGAGTCACTGCTGACAATGACGATCTAGTCGGTATCTAGGTTGCCCGCGGGAAAAAATGAAACTAGTCTTTTTTTCTGAATCTTCATCTGAATAAACCCTCCCAAAAAAGCACCCGCTTGTCTATCCAATATATGTATGCAAAATCCTTGCGCTAAATTTAAATGTACTATATCAATTGTCAACATAACATAAAACCAAATAGAAATATACTGTATTGCGCGCACAGACGATTTCGCGTCACGAATTACATATTTTGGTCACAGTAAGGGTCGATGTAAGTTCCCCCCGCTCTTTTGTCCAATTCATTGCTCTTGCACGCTTTGCCTGACACCAATTTCGCCCTTGCTTGTCCAGCGCTAAGTTCTTTTGCTCTGCGCCAATGATCATTGAGATATTGCGGGTTATTAAAAATGCAAACAAAATAGTAAAAGGTTTTACTAACTGTATTGACATAAAATATAGAGCTATGATACTATAGGGTTGAAAAACGTTTTATTTCTTGCGGTTGTGCCAATTTACTGCTATTTTATGCAAGATACATCATTTCCGGCAGGAGTCGCATATCTGCTACGAGAGCATATACTGATGTAAATACATCATTTAAATTGGATATTATGCTTTCAAAACGCTTAGTAAAAGGTTTTTCTATCAAGTCCATTTTTCCGATGGAGGCATTTGGAAGCGATCAATCCACGGTTTTGGGGAAGCCGCGCGTAGTCGTTACCGGTGTTTGCATAAACAAAATGCCATAGAGTAATGGCGGTAAAATCAAAGGAGGAGAAACATGAAAAAGTCTTTGGTCTTAATCTTGGCAGTGGCGCTTTGTATCGCGCTCGTTGCGTGCTCGTCGCCTGCGGCGCCGGAGCCTGCGGCGGAAGAATCCGCTGCGCCCGTAGCGGAAGAACCGGTGGCGGAAGAACCCGCCGCGGAAGAGCCTTCCGTTGAACCCGAGCAACCGTCGGAAGAAACGCCGGCCGAGGAACCCGCTGCCGAGGAACCGGCCGATTCCGGGGAACACCCTCTTGCAACCGTGCTTGATACGGATATGAGCGTGCTGGCCGGCAAAAAAATCGGATTTGCGGAAAGAAACACGAATGGCGCATGGCTGATTTCACAGCTCAACAATATGATTGAAGTTGCTGAGAAATATGACATAGAACTCGTTTATACGGACGCCGACGACGACCAGGCAAAACAAATTTCCGATGTGGAAGACCTGTGTGCCCAAGGCGTTGACTGCATCATTTACCCGCCGATCGAATACGAAGCCGGCGCGGCTGCGTTGGAAATTGCAGCCGATTATGGAATCCCGGTGTTCCTGCTGGGAAATGACTGCCAGAAATCCGAAGATCAATTTGTGGCGGCCACTCTGTTCGATTTTGAAGTGGACGGCGGCGTTGTAGGCGACTGGCTGGTTGCAAACCGCGACAGCGCGAATATCGTTGAGATACAGGGCATCCTGGGCTCCGACCCCGAAATCGGCAGGTCTGCCGGTTTTGCAAACGCGATCGCAAAGGGCGGTGACGGCTATAAGGTCATCGTGCAGCAGACGGCAAATTTCCTGATGGATGAAGCGCAGACGGTTATGGATAACATCATCCAGTCTTATCAGGGCCAGTTTGATACGGTATTCTGTCACACCGACGAAATGTCTCTCGGCGTAGTTGCCGCGCTCAAAAACGCGGGCCTTACCGACATCACCGTGCTCGGGATCGACGGGCAGAAGCCCGCTGTCGAAAAAATCGTCAGCGGCGAAATGACCGCGGTTGCCACATGCGACACATTGAACGGCGAGCTGATCTATTCCATGGTCGCCGCGTACTTCAATGGCGAACCGTTGGTAAAGGAAACGACGATCCCTTCGGAGATCATCGACGCGACAAATGCGGAAGAAGCGCTTACAAACGGCATGGCTTTCTAAAAAGCACATTTGAAACTGTATGGGGGAATGGCGTAACCACGCTGTTCCCTCTCAAGTTATTCTACATCCCAAAAGAAAGAAGGATGCTGAAAATGTCTGAAGAAAAAGCGATATTGCTTGAGATGAAGGGAATCTGCAAATCATTTATTGGTGTGAACGCGCTAAAAGGCGTTGACCTCGTGGTGCGGGAAGGCGAGGTTCACGCGCTCGAGGGAGAAAACGGCGCGGGAAAGTCTGTGTTGATCAAAATACTGACGGGCTTGTATCAAAGGGACGCCGGGTCGATTGTGTTTATGGGAAAGGAAGTGAACTTTACATCGCCCGCACAAGCGCAGGCCGCTGGCATCCAGCCCATTTACCAGGAACTGAGTACGGCGTCTTATTTGAGCATAGCCGAAAATATGTTTCTTGGAAATGAGATCAAAAATAAATTTGGCCTAATCGACTGGAAAGCGACGAACAAAAAAGCCGGGGATATTCTAAGGGAGTTTAAGCTGGATATAGACGTAACGCAGCCAATCAGCACATTGAGTGCCGCGATGCAGCAAATGGTCGCCATTGCGACCGCGGTATCGCAGGAAACGAAACTGGTCATTATGGACGAGGCCACCTCCTCGCTCGACGACAAAGAAGTGGCGTCGTTGATGGATATTATCCGGCAACTAAAGAAAAAAAACATCGCGGTCATTTTCATTACACACAGGCTCAACGAGGTATACGAAATCTGCGAGCGGGTCACTGTTTTAAAAGACGGTGACTTCATTGGTTGCTATGATGTGGCGGAACTGGACAAACTGGCGTTGATTTCAAAAATGATCGGGCGGGACGCGTCCTCCATTGTCAATTTCCGAAAAGAATACAACGCTCAATTAGAAACCGGCAGGCCTATTTGCGCGCTAAAGAACGTGACGGACGGCAATAAACTGAAAGGTGTGAGCTTTGCGCTGAAAGAAGGAGAAGTGCTTGGTTTGGCGGGGCTTCTCGGCGCGGGGCGGACGGAAATCGCCAGTGTATTGTTTGGCAACGCAAAAATAGAAAAGGGAGAAATGACCGTAAAGGATAAAAAAGTCAGGTACCACACGGTAAATGACGCGCTTGCGGACAAGATTATCCTTTGCCCGGAAGAGCGCAAAAAAGACGCGATCTTCCCGGATATGTCCATCCAGGATAATGTAACGATGTCTATCCTGAAAAAAATCAGCAAATGGGGTTTTATCAATAGAAAAAAACAAGCGGAGATCATAAACGAATACATAGGCCGGCTGAAAATCAAAACGCCGAACGCCAGGCAATTGATCAAATTCCTGTCGGGCGGAAATCAGCAAAAATGTATTATTGCCCGCGGGCTTTGCGCCGATCCGGATATTATCATATTGGATGAGCCGACAAGGGGCATCGACGTAGGCGCAAAAATGGAAATAGAGTTGTTGATCCAACAGCTTGCGAAACAGAATATCAGTGTGGTCATGATTTCTTCGATACTGGAAGAACTCGTACGCGACTGCGACAGAGTCATTATTATCCGTGAAGGCGAGGTAGTGGGCGAGCTTTCCCGTGAGGAAATCACAGAGGAAAGCATCATCCACCGGATATCGGAAGCGCACGCCATTTGACCGGATATGATTTTTCAGGGGGAAACGATATGGAAAGTATGAACAGAGAGTTGCAGCGAATACAAGATTTGAGCAGCCGTGCCCTAAAGCGCAATGCGTTCGCAAAGCAGTACGGCGCGATCATCGTTTTTATTGTATTGCTTGTGATAAACCTTGTGATAACACCTAATTTTATCAGTATGACGACTGTTTGGAACCTGATTATCCACTCCACCACCGTGATGTGCGTTGCGATGGGTATGACATTCGTCATCGCGGTGGCGGGCATCGATATCAGCGTGGGGGCGACTATGGCGCTTTGCGCGACAATCACGGCCATGCTGGCTGAACTTGGATTTCCCATTTTGTTCTGTTTGTTTATCGGGGTCCTCTTTGGCGCGGGCATCGGCGCGTTTATCGGTGCGCTCACGGTAAAATTTAAAATCCAGCCTATGGTGCTCACGCTTGCCATGATGATTATACTGCGCAGCGTGGCGCGCATGGTCAGCAACGCGAAAACGGTGCAGATCGTGGACGAATCATTTTTGGCACTGTCCGGCACATCGATAGGCGGCGTGCCGGTCCAGTTGGTCTATGTGCTGATACTGGCAGTGGTGTTTTTTATCATTGCCGAGCGTACAGTGTTTGGGAAATCGGTGGAAGCTATCGGAAACAACGCGACGGCGGCAAAGCTATCGGGCATCCGGTCCGACAGGATCATTATTTTTGTTTATGTTTTGCTCGGCATACTTGCCGCGCTGGCAGGTATCCTGACTGTTTCAAGGACAAACAACTGTAACCCCAGCTCGGTGGGTACCAGCATGGAGATGAACGCAATCGCGGCCGTCGTCATCGGCGGCACGTCCATGTCGGGCGGAAAACCAAGGGTACTTGGCACGGTGGTCGGCTGCTTCATCATATCGATCATCGCGATGACGGTAAACATGAATGGGATCGATACGGCGTGGTCGATGCTTCTTGAGGCAATCATTATTATATTGGCTGTGTATATACAGTCCGACAAGAGCGTGAAATCCGGAAAAATGAGAGGGCGCAGGGCAAAAACACGCGCCGCCGCAAAGGAGGCGTAGGAAATGAACGGTAATAAATTGAAGAATTTCATCAGCGGCAAAGCGACCCTTGTGGCGGTAATCGTAATATTTGTTGTGGCTTCCATTGCAGTGGAAAGCTTCTTTTCCGTGAACAATTTCGTGAATCTTTTCAGGCAAGCCAGTATGATAGGCATCATGGCGATTGGCGGTACGTTTGTAATCCTGGCGGGCGGCATCGACCTCTCGGTCGGCTCCCTGTTTGGGTTCGCGTCCGTGGTTGTCGGCCTTACCGCAATGCAAACGGAAAACGCGTTTCTCATGTTGCTTGCCCCGCTGGCCGCCTGTGCGGGCGTCGGCGCGCTTACCGGTTTTTGCGTAACCCGGCTCAAAATACAACCGTTTATCGTCACGCTGGCCATGATGTCCGGCATAAAAGGGCTGGGGCTTTTGATCACAGGCGGCGGCGAGTCCCTCGCGGTGTCGTCGGACGCGTTTAAACAGATCGCCACAGGCAAAGTGGGCGAACTGCCCGTCCCCGCGATTATCATGATCGCCGCCTTCATTATTGCGATCATTATTGCGAAATACACGACGTTCGGCAGGAATTGCTACGCCATCGGCGGCAATGAGGAAGCGGCTGTGATGAAAGGTATCCCTGTAAATAAGACAAAGTTTTTCACGTATCTAATCAGCGGCCTTTGCACCGGCCTTGCAGGCGCGATCGTGGCCGCGCGCACCTATTCTGGTAATATTTTGCTGGGCGACGGCTATGAAATGGATGTGATTGCGTCGGTAGTTTTGGGCGGAACGTTGCTATCCGGCGGGCGCGGCAATGTATTAAACTCCATGTGGGGCGCGCTTATCATTACGATCATCGGAAATATTATCAACCTGAACCAGATTTCCTACTTGTGGGGCGGGTGTATTACCGGCGGATTGCTGCTTGTGATCCTGGTAAGCCAATCCAGAATGACCACAAGGCAGAATATGGTTACGCAAGATTGATTTTGCCCTTTATCCGGGCGATATGCGCAGGCATTTTCTGTTTCGCATAGCGGCTTGGTAAAGATATCCCCCGGTTTAGCAGAGCCGGGGGAGTTTCCATGTCGCACCGCTATTGTGCCAAAAGAATTGAAATAACTATGTGACTTGACTATAATACTAAATAAATTGTTTTAGGGGGGCGAATACATGCCTGCGAGTATAAGGGATGTTGCCAAACTGGCCGGTGTTTCACTGGCAACCGTATCAAATGTCTGTACCGGCAATAAATATGTCAGGCCCGAGCTTGCGCGGCGTGTGAACGATGCGATAAAGCAGCTTGGCTATACGCCAAACCCCATGGCCAGCAGCTTGCGCACCAACAAATCCTATACGGTCGGCGTGATTTTGCCTACATTCTACCATCCTTTCCACGCCAGAATATTAAAAGGGATACAGGATGCGGCGCTTTTAAGCCGGTATCTGATCAATGTGTACGCCACCGATTATGATATCAAGCGGGAGTTTGATTCCCTCGAAAGGTTTGTGCACACCATGCCGGACGGCGTGATCATAGCAAGCTACGCGAATGACGACAAAGAGTATGGCGGTAAGACAATCGAAATTTTGGAACGCCTCGCGAACGGAAAACGCAAGGTTCCTATCATAAGCCTGGAACGGTATTATAAAGTACCCGGCGTAGAGTCTATTTTATCGGATTACGAGCAATCCGCGTGTGACGCGGTGACATACCTTCATAAGCTGGGGCACAGCAAAATCGCCCACATCAGCGGGCCTATGGATAGAGACGCAAGTGTAAAGCGGTACGACGGCTATTGCCGGGCCCTTCGCGAACATCATATCCGGTTTAACCCGGACTATGTGCGGAGCGGGTTGTTTACACCCGAAAGCGGCTATCACTGTATGCGCGACCTGATGCTGAAAACAGATATTACCGCTGTGTTCGCGGCCAACGATGAAACGGGAATCGGCGCTATCCGGGCGCTTAAAGACCTGGGAAAACGGATGCCGCAGGATGTGGCCGTGATCGGCACCGATAATATCTATGTGGGTACGCTGATCGAGCCGTCGCTCTCCACAGTGGATGTGCCCAGCTACAAGATGGGCAGGATGGCAATGGAAAAGATGCTGGAATTTGTTGCCGGGCATGCCCGCCCCAATATGGAACAGCCGGTCTATCTTGATACGACGATCATTCCCCGAAGGTCCACAGAGCTCGAGTGTGAGACCACATGGGATCTTTACGACTGGTAATGCTGGTCGCATTATTTGATCAGTGGTTACCTAAGAGCTTTTCCTTATAATCAGCTCCGCGTCCAGCGCAATGCTTTGCGGGGCGCTTGCGGCGGCTTCCTTGCGTTCCAGTTTATCGAGCAGCATGGTGACCGCAATCTGCCCCGCGTCGTACTTTTTTTGACTGACGGTAGAAAGCGGCGGGGCGNNCGGGTCGAGCAACGGGGAAAAATAGACGTTATCATAACCCACGACCGCCACTTCTTCGGGCACGCGGTATCCGGCTTCTTTTACAGCCGCGAGCGCGCCCAACGCCATGATATCGCTGCACGCGAAAACCGCGATCGGTTTACGACTCGTTTCAAGCACTTCTTTCATTTTCGCATAGCCGGCGTCCATAGAATATTTTTGCCCGTACACCACCTGTATGTGATCGCGGGAAAACCCATATTCCAAAACCGTTTCCACGAAACCGCTCACGCGTGATTCGATCGCGTGTACGTGATCGGACGGTCCGGCGATACACGCAAACCTTTGATACCCGCGGCCAACAAGGTGCCCTGCCACTTCCGCCGCGGCTTTTCTGCTATTTGTATAAACAAACCCAAAATTCGGGGTTTGAATATCCATAAAATCATCGATGACGACAGTCGGTATAGAAAGCATTTTCCGAAGCTGGTTTTCACGCATACGCGGCACCACGGTAATAACACCGGCAACATGGTATTCCATCAGCGAGCTTACCGCGTCTTCCTCCCGCTTGCGCTCACCGTCCGTATTCACCAGGAAAATCTGATAATCCTGCTTGATCGCGATGCTTTCCACGCCGCGCACTACCTCGGCAAAATATGGGTTTGTGATATCCGGGACGATAAGGCCGATATAGTTTGTGCTTCTGATCTTCAGGCTCTGCGCAATTTTACTGGGAGTATAATTCAGTTTTCGGACAGCGTTATTCACGCGGAGCCTCAGTTCGGAACTGACATATTTTTTCCCGGTTATCACATTGGAAACAGTTGCGGTGGACACCTGCGCCAACTCCGCAACTTCCTTAATTGTTATCATGGGCACTGCATTCCCCGCCGTGGATTTTTATTTTAGGAACTGCATAAATAGTAGCATTATTGATAAGCTGTGTCAAATACGCGGCGCAGATTACCCTCGGCCGGAATCAGCCCCGCAGCACACACGGGATACCCATCGCTTCCACAAGTTTTTTTAATCGTTCCGCATCTTCCTCCGCGGGTGTCGTAGCGTCACACGCATAGTTCATGCCGACTTTCTGATATTTAACTGCCCCTAACTCATGGTAAGGCAAGAGATGCACCGCGTCCGCGCCGACTACCACCGCCAGGGCGGCTGTTTGCCGGATGTTTTCTTCGTCGTCGTTGATACCGCCCATCAGCGGCACCCGGACAATGATCCGCTTTTTGAGCCTACCGAGCATCCTGATATTTTTGAGGATACGCTCATTGGAAACGCCGGTATATTTTTTATGGATCTCGTCATTCATCGCCTTGACATCATACAAAAACAAATCGATCAAATCGACAGAATACTCAATATGTTCCCATTTCGCGAAGCCTGTCGTTTCTACCGCGAGGTGCAATCCCTTTTTTTTCAGCGCTTCACCGAGTTCTTTGATGAATTCCCACTGCACATACGGCTCGCCGCCAGAAAACGTGACGCCGCCATCCGACATAAAATAGAACATCCTGTCTTTTTCGATTTCCGCCAGAATGTCTTCTACACTGCGCGGCCTGCACTTTAGCTCAAGCGCCTCTGACGGGCATTCATCCGCGCATTTACCGCAGGAAATACAGGCGTTCCTGTCGATAGTACCGATTGCGGAAAATGCGTTTTCCCGGCACGCGGCAAGGCACAGCCCACATGCGATGCACTTGTCGCCCGTGAACATGAGCGGCGGCTTTATGGCCTGTGACTCCGGGTTGGCGCACCATTGACATCGCAAGGGGCAGCCCTGCAAAAACACCATCGTCCGTATTCCGTCTCCATCGTTTACACTATATTTCTGTATATTAAAAACATTGCCATTCATCATTTTTTTCTCATTCTTTCATTCATTGTCTCCGGGCATATTCTCCCGCAGCTTTCCCCTATCCACATACCCGGCACGCTTGACGCGGCAAACCGCTTCCTTATATACCTTTATATAACAGGAATCGGCAATGCGGGAATCTTCCCGCATTACCGACGGAAGAAAATAAGAACTCTGCTTTTCCAGCAGCCAATTTACAGGCCGGCGAACGGGGGTTTGCCATACCGCCGCCCGCCGGCCGCTACAAAGAGCAAATGCCCTTTATTGCAACAGTTCGTGCTGTGTCCTTGTGATAATAGCATCCTGTACATCCTTTGCAAGCTCGTTGAAAAACGCGCTGTAACCGGCCACGCGAACCGTAAGTCCTTTGTACTTATCGGGGTTGGCCTGCGCGTCCAGCATCGTCTTGTCCGAGATAACATTAAACTGGCATTGTATCCCGCCCATCAGCACATAGCTTCTTATCATATCCGCCATCTTGCGGACGCCTTCGGGCGTTTGCAGCGGCCCCGGGCTGAGTTTCATATTGAAGATAACGCCGTTTGGAACCCTTGCGCCATCGATGGCCGCGCACGCGGATTTCATAGTGGCGGTGGGGCCATTGCGGTCCAAGCCATTTGCCGGGGAGATGCTGTCCGCCAAAAGCTGCCCGCTGTGCCTGCCGTCGGGCGTCGCGCCCGTCAACTTGCCGAACGGTACGTTCGCGGCGATGGAAATACAGGAACCCACAAACGGGCCGCCGCGGATCGTTTCATGCCCTTCGAGGGAATCAAAATATGTGTCCATGATCCAGCGTAGGCACGCGTCGGCTTCGGCGTTGTCATTGCCATACTTCGGTATCTTGTTCTCGAAGTAAAGGCGAAGCGCCTCGTTGTCTTTCCAGTCGTTGTCCAAATTATCAATCAGTTCCGCCATCGTGCATTTTTCATCCGTAAACACACCCCTTAAAATACCTTCCATAGAATCGCCCGCATTTGCGATGCCGATCGTAAGCGGGGCTGTCCAGTTGTAATGCGCGCCGCCCTCCGTTACATCCATGCCGCGCGCGACGCAATCATCCACCATCATGGAAACGAGCGGCACCGGGCACATTTCAGCATGCACCATATCAATGATGTTGTTGAGCGTGACGTTCATCTTAGTTGTGTAGGCTGCCTGCTCCCTGAACGCGTCTTTGAAATCCTCGATGGATTCAAACGTGCGCGGGTCTTGTGTTTTAGGGCCGACCTGCACGCCGGAAAGCCGGTTTTTACCGCTGTTTAAGGCAAGCTCCACAACCTTGGTCATATTGTAATATCCGCCGTTTCCCCTGCCCCATGTATTGAGCGGGGAAACCTCCACACAGCCGACGGGCACATAGTCCCGCGCGTCTTCCAGCTTTACGCCGATGTTGGTAAGCGATTGCACAAACGTCTCATCTACCGTCATCTGCGGCAACCCGCTGCCCAGGCGCACCGCTTCGATAGAACGGATTAGGAAATCATCCGGCGTCCTTCTGTGCAGGCGAACCGTGAAGTTTGGCTGGAACAAAAGCTGGTGGCTATGGCTTTCCAGCATGCGGTAGGACAAATCATTTGTGGCGTCGTCGCCATTCCGGTTGATGCCGCCGCACTGCATGTTTTGGCCTGTCGGATGTCCGGCGTGTATCGTAGCGTCGGCGTCTTTGTAGATTTTGATAGCCTCGGAAAATTTGATCCAAAACGCCTCTAATATCTCCTGCGCCTCACATTTTGTGAGCCAGCCGGAAAGGATGTCCTTCTCATAATAAGGATAGGCGTACTGGTCAAAGCGCCCGGGCGTGTAAGAAGTGCCGTTGTCCTGAATCTGCGGAATGAGCTGCATAAACCATACGCATTGGCATGCTTCCTGGAATGTATCGGCCGGACATTCGGGCACACGGCGGCAAACCCTTGCTATCTCTCTCAGCTCCGCCTTGCGTTTCGGGTCGGATTCCGTTTCGGCCATAGTGGCGGCACAATCGGCATAACGATTTGCGAAATCGACCACCGCGTCGATCTCAATGAGGCAAGCCTGCCAGAACCGCCTCTTCGCGAGCGCGTCTTTTCCCCATTCCGGCGTCGCTTCCATAAGCTCCATGATCTCGCGCCGGATATCTTTGAAGCCCCGGGTAAGGATCTTCTGATGATTGAGCGCAACGTGCGCCAGTCCGCCGTCTTCGTGCAACCCCAGGCTGAATACCTGCGCTTCATATCTTTGCAACCGCACATCTTCGGGAATCATAGATTGTATGCGGTCATACAGCGTCTTTCCATGCCAATAGGGGTAAATTTCCTCCATAAAAATCCTTTTTTGTTCGGGGTCAACCTGAAATTTATCGGCCGCCCTCGTGGGGAATGTGTCGATCTCGTCTTTGATCCAATCTACCGCATACTCGGGGAAAACGCCGCCGCTGCGTTGGTGCGGGTTGTTGTGCCCAACGATAATTTCATCCGGCAGGATGTACACGGACATGTGCTTCAAGCAATGGGCAAGCGCTTTTGCCCGCCTTATCATGGCGTGCTCCCCTTCCGTCTGCTTGTATGATTCTGTATAAAGCAAACCGCGCTCGGTTTCAAAGTAGGGAACTGAATTGACCATTTGAGCTCTCAGTCTCTGGCAACGGGCATACTCCAGCGTGCCTTTCGGCATAACATCCTCTATCTGGAGCCCGACTTCCGTTACCTGTTTCAACGCACTGCTTCTTTCCATTATTGTGACTCATCTCCTATCTTATTATTGATTTATTCTAAATAGTTTTAGTGCTTAAGTGATGCAATATACTGTTCCGCCTGGCTGACCGCCGCTTCGGTTTCCAATATTTCCAGTTCAAACCGAAACGGGCAGGTTTCACCGGGCTCGATATACTGCAACAAATTGTGTTCCTTTGCGTGGACGCGCCCCATCGGCGTATACGTGCCGGGGTTGATGCCAAGGGCATAGTCGCCCGACGTCATGCTCTTCCATTCCGTGATATACGCAAGCTGCTTTACATTGAAGCGCAGCAGCACGGAAAACCCCAACATTTCATTTTTCACAAGGGCGGCCGTCGCACCGTTTGGCTCGCTGAAAAACTCGTAAAAATGACACTCTTCTTTTCTGCCGTCTCCGGGCGGTTCAAACCGAAGGCGGTTTTCGCTTCCCGCCTCTGTCACCGCATCCCGGGGCGCGTAGCTTTTTTCGGGAATGACCAACCGGGCGTGGGGCGAGAGCAGCGGGTACCCAAAATTGAAATGATACAGCATCATCAGCGGTTGTGTTTCAAAACCCACATTACACACACGATCGTCTATCACAATTTTATTTTCCATATATTTGCAGGTGATCCGGCGTTCCGACATGATGTGCTCGGCGGAAAGCTGCGCCTGCCTCATCCTGCCCAGTATGACGACCTCGGGGTCACCCTCCCGGTATTCCACGCGCGCCGAAACTTCTTCGGCCGGCGTTGCCGGAAGCGGCCCGTGCAGCCCCAGCTTCCTGCCGTTATCCACGCTGGGCGCGCCCATGTGGGTGTACCCGCACGTTACCAGCATACCACCAGAGAAATTTCGGTCAAAGCCGTCCCGTCCATCTTCCACATAATACTGGGGGTTCACGATGCCCGGGTTGGACAAATAACAGCAACCGGCGCCTTTATACCTAAAATCCGCGATATCGAGCGCTTTGTCCGCTACCACTTCAAATTCCAGCCCCGAACCGTTTTTGACCGCGAAAATACGGACGCCCTTTTCCCTACCGCTGTTGAGCGTCATATCTCTTATACCAAAGAGTTGGTATTGATTACCTACATATCTGGTGACTTCGTTGAAACCGCCCATCGCCGCAATGCCCCCGCGCACTTGTTTGCCTGCTTTAGAAGATTGAAAATACTGGAAAATATTTAATCGTTTAACTTATCACTAATATATTTTAATTATA
>DOMW01000180.1 GCA_003510345.1 Clostridiales bacterium
CCCTGCGGCTCGCCGTCGTCCGAAGCGCGCATGTAGGGCGCGTCCGGGCGCACGATCATAGCAAAGCAGTTATGCGTCGCATTATAATGCTTTTTACGTATTTTTGCAAGTTCTCCGGCTGCTTCATCCTGGCTTTTTACCGGAAGCAGTGAGCAGATAAACCGCGATTTTTTTACCACGGTCTCCGTTTCACAAGCCTGCCGGATACTCACATGTTCTACCACTACTGTTTCAGTACCACCTTATGGAATACTTTTTTACCCTTCTTCAGCATGGCCGCGCCGGCGGAGAAATCCTCCGCCGAAAGCGCGGCAAATTCGTCTTCCACCTTATTGCCGTTCACCGAAACGCCGCCGCCCGCAATGAGCCGCCGCCCTTCCCCGCGTGATTTTGAAAGCCCGGTCANNCCTGTAGCTGCTCCGGCGTGATCTCCGTGGTGGGAACGGCACTCATATTTGCATTGATACTAAACTGTCCGGCACCCATGCTAACATGATCAATAATGATAGTCTTGCTGAATAGCCTTTCCGAATCCTGCTGCGCTTTTTCCGCCTCCGCCTGCCCGTGCACTTGCTTCGTCACTTCAAACGCCAGCGCTTTTTTCGCCTCGTTTATGCCGCTGTCCGGCAGGGAAGAGAGCCGTTCCACTTCCTCCATAGGCAAGAATGTGAGCAATGCCAGGCAGTTTCGCACATCCGCGTCCGCCACGTTGCGGAAATACTGGTAAAACTCGTAAGGGGAGGTTTTATCCGCCGAAAGCCACAGCGCGCCGCCCACTGTCTTGCCCATCTTTTCGCCGTCNNCGCTTCCTGCTCTTTTTTGCGGACGAGGTCGGCCCCGGCGAGAATGTTCGACCATTGGTCGTCGCCGCCCATTTGCAGTTTACAGCCGTGCTTTTTGTTCAGCACATAAAAGTCGTATGCCTGCATCAGCATATAGCTGAACTCAAAAAACGTCAGCCCCGTTTCCATACGCCGCTTATACGCCTCGGCCGCCAGCATACGGCTGACATTGAAGTGCACGCCGATCTCGCGCATGAAGTCGATGTAGTTGAGGTCGAGCAGCCAGTCGGCGTTATCAACCATAACCGCCCTGCCTTCGGAAAAATCAAGGAAACGGCCGATCTGTTCGCGGAAGCAATCGGCGTTGTGCTGTATGACGTCGCGCGTCAGCACCCTGCGCATATCCGTTTTGCCGCTTGGGTCACCTATCATCGTGGTGCCGCCGCCAATGAGCACAATGGGCGTATGCCCCGCGCGCTGCATATGCGCCATCACCATCAGCATGACAAAGTGCCCCACGTGCAGGCTGTCCGCCGTGGCGTCGTAGCCCACATAAAACGTTACGCTCTCTTTTTCCAGCATTTCGCGCAGGCCCTCGTGCGTCACCTGCTTTATGTAGCCCCGTTCCTTCAGGGTGTCGTATACGTTACTCATCTATAGAAAAGTCTCCTCGCTTACAATATTTATGGAGCTTACGTGCTGACCTACGGGTGTGTGAACCGCTCCCGTCCCACACCCTTTCAGTACGTGTATTCCCGGATGATCCTGCCCATGCGTTCCACGCCCGCCTCTATATCCGCGCAGTTGGGCATGGAGAAATTCATGCGCAGCGTGTTTTCATGCCCCGGCTCCACAAAAAAAGGCTGGCCGGGCACAAACGCCACTTTGCGTTCCACACAGGCGGAAAACAACGACTTTGCGTCCATGCCTTCGGGCAGCGCGGCCCAAAGGAACAGCCCGCCTAATGGGCGCGTGCAGCGCACCTCTTTGGGAAAATATTTTTCTATCGCGGCAAGCATACAATCGCGCTGTGCTTTATACCGCTTGCAGAGCGCCGCCACATGTTCCCCGAAATAGCCGCCGCGCAAAAACTCGTACACCATGGCCTGCGTCAGGTTGGAGGTATGCACATCCTGCCCCTGTTTCAAAAGATTGAATTTACCGATCACATCCCGGTGGGCGATGGCGTACCCCACCCGAAGCCCGGGCGACACCGTCTTGGAGAAACTCTGCAAGCGGCACACAAGGCCGCTGTCGTCATAAGATTTTATAGAGGGAAGCGGTTCCCCCTCATAACGAAGCTCTGCGTAGGGGTCGTCTTCCAGCACCATCACGCCGTACTGCTTGCACAGCTCGTAAACACGCCTGCGCTTTTCCCCGCTTGTGGTGATGCCCGAAGGGTTTTGGAACGTGGGGATGATATAGAAAAATTTAGGCGCGTACCGCTCTATTTTGCATTCGAGGTCGGCAAGATCCACGCCGTCTTCCTGCAGTTCCACCGGCCGCACATCCGCCCGCGCAAGGAAAAATGTTTGCAGCGCGCCCAAAAACGTGGGCGATTCCACCAGCATGGCGTCCCCCTCGTTCAGCATGGTGCGGGTAAAAAGCTCTATGCCCTGCGACGAGCCGGACAGCATAATAATATCGTCATATTCCTTCATGACGCCGCTGTTTTGCCCCGCGAGCAGGGAAAGCAGTTCGGGCAGGCCTTTTGTATTGCCGTATTGCAGCACGCGCGCGCCGTCGCTTGCGATCAAGCCGCTTGCGATCTGTGCCAGCGTCTCATTCGGGAACGCTTCGGGCGACGGGTTTCCCCCCGCAAACGAAATGATTTCCGGGTCGGAAAGCAACGCGAATATTTTTCTTATCTCGCTTCCGGTCACGCCGTCGAAGCGGTCGGCAAACTGGTGCATCCGTTACTCCTCTTTTCGGTCAGAATTCATGCACCATATATTATAGTTTTTTTTACGCGAAATTACAAGAAAAACGGGGACAGTGGCGGAGCAACAAAAAATATGGAATGAAGAAGCGGAACGGCCGCGCCCCGCGCGCTCACTTAAACAAACCCGTAAAATCAAACGTGGCAAAATAATCCTTCGGTTCCTCCGCGCGGCGAATCAGCTCTGTGCTGCCGTCTTCTTTCAAAAGCACTTCCGCGCTCCGCAGCTTGCCGTTGTAGTTGTAGCCCATGGAAAAGCCGTGCGCCCCCGTGTCGTGGATCACCAGCAGATCGCCTTTGTCTATTTTGGGCAGCATACGGTCGATAGCGAATTTATCGTTGTTTTCACACAGGCCGCCGGTGATGTCGTATTTATGGTCGTGTGGGGCTTGCTCTTTGCCCATCACCGTAATATGGTGATACGCCCCGTACATAGCCGGGCGCATTAGGTTGGCGGCGCAGGCGTCCACGCCGATGTATTCTTTGTAGATGTGCTTCTCGTGGATCGCGCGCGTCACCAATACGCCGTATGGCGCAAGCATGTAACGCCCCAGCTCGGTATAGACCGCCGCCTGCCCCATGCCCGCAGGCACAAGTATTTTTTCATATGCTTTTTTAACGCCGTGGCCGATGGTATGCACGTCCGGGGCTTTTTCATCCGGCTCGTACGGCACGCCTATGCCGCCCGAAAGGTTGATGAAGCGTATATCCGCGCCCGTGTCGTTTTTAAGGCTCACCGCGACCTCAAACAGTATGCGGGCCAGTTCGGGATAGTATTCGTTTGCCTTGGTGTTGCTCGCCAGAAACGCGTGGATACCAAACCGTTTGGCCCCCAGCTTGCCGAGTTTTATAAACCCGTCCTTCATCTGGTCGTATGTCATGCCGTATTTCGCGTCGCCCGGTTCGTCCATCACAAAATTGGATACGGCAAATGTGCCGCCCGGGTTGTAGCGGCAGCTGATTATTTCGGGGATGCCCGCCGTTTCATTCAAAAAATCAATGTGCGTGTAATCATCCAGATTGATGACCGCGCCCAGCTCGCGCGCGTAGCGGAAATCCTTCGCCGGCGTCACATTGGAGGAAAACATAATATCCTCCCCGGTGATGCCACACGCTTCGGACAGCATCAGTTCCGTATAGGAAGAGCAATCCATGCCGCAGCCTTCTTCTTTTAATATCCGCATGATCGCCGGGTTGGGCGTGGCTTTTACGGCAAAGAATTCTTTATAGCCCTCGTTCCACGAAAACGCTTTTAAAAGCCGCCGCGCATTGGCGCGTATGCCGCGTTCATCATACAAATGAAACGGGGTGGGATATTGTTCCGCAATCTCTTCCAACTGTTCTTTTGATACAAAAGGCCTCTTCACGCTGCTTTTCTCCTGTTCACCGAATATGATACGGAAAATAGTATAGCATAAACGGCGTGTGCTGAAAAGCGCTGGAAACGGGGGATTTGAGCTTACCCTTGCATTTTTACCCTTCCGCGGTGTATAATCGTAGTGAACAAGGGGTGTTTGGGAAAGATTTATTCTTAGTTTCGTTTAAGGTGAGGCTCATGAAAATCATACGCAGGTTGTTCTCCGTTCTGTTTTGCGCCGTGGCTTTTTGCGTGACGCTCGCGCTTTCCCCGGCCAAAGCGCAGGCAATCCCTTCGTTTGAGGAAGCCGTGATCGTCGCGGATGATGTGAATGTGCGCCTTAGGCCCACGGTAGATTCCCCTTTTGTGGTAAAACTGAAAAACGGCACGCGTATCGGCGTATTCTGCGAGGAAGCAGACGGCTGGTACCGTATTATCTATGGCAACTACCGCGGCTATGTCAGCAAAGAGTTTGTTTTCCTGCCCTCTACGGATATCCTTGTCGGCAATATTTTGAACGACAGCACCCCCGTATACCAAAACGCGGGTGAGTTTTCCGGCGAAATCGACACGCTGAACGCGGGCATGGGCGTTACCATCACCAGTATGCTGGGCGATTATTACGGGATAGAATATGTGGGCAGTGCGGCCCCGCCGCAGGATGTGCCTGTTTCGGCGGATGGCGGGCAGGCCGGTATTTCCGCTGAGTTCCTTTCCGCTACGCCTGAAGGCTCAGTGCCAGATGACGCGGCGCAAACCCCGGGCGAAACGGCGGATGCCGAAAGCGCGGGCGTGGCGGACAATACGGAAAACGCGGACGCGGCGGCGGCTGAAACAGCCGATACGGGCGGCTCGGAGGAACAAGACCTCTCCTCTGCTGTGGATACCGGGCAGGATGTTGCCATGAGCAAAGGCTATATTCTAAAAGACGATGTGAAGACCTCTACCTCTAAAAACGCCGCCAACCTGATAAAGGAAGGTATGCAGGGCGTGGAAGTTTTAAAATTACAGCGCGAGCTGGCAAGCCGCGGGTTTTTAGGCAGCTCCGCCACAGGCGAGTTTGCCGGGAAGACAAAAGCGGCGGTGGTATTGTTCCAGGAGTACGCCGACTTGCCCGCGGACGGCATTGCCGGGGCGCAGACACTGGAAATGCTTTATGGCGACAACGATATCCGTATCACCTACGCGCAGCGCATGGGGATCGACGGGGAAGTGCACTTGACACCCTGGTCGGAGATGGACGGCATTTGGCCGGAAGACAGCACCGCCAAAGTAACGGATGTGGCGACGGGTATCTCGTGGACGGAATACCGTTTTGGCGGCTGGTTCCATGCGGATGTTGTGCCGCTCACAGCCGATGATACCGAGACGCTGAGAGACGTTGTGGGGGAATGGACATGGGAGCGGCGCGCCGTTTGGGTCACGATAGACGGCGTCACATACGCCGCCTCGATGAACGCCATGCCCCACCTCGCAAACGCGATTCCGGATAATAACTTCGGCGGCCATCATTGTATCCATTTTTACAAAAGCAAGGTACATGAAACCAGCGCGGAGTGCCCCCGCCACCAGGCACAGGTCCAGCTTGCGTATAAACGGGGCCAATTTGAATAGCATTCCCCACTTTGGCATGAAAAAGCGGCGATAACTTGCAAAAACAACTGTTCTGGGGTATCCTATATGATGTGTGTATGCACTTTTTTTTGAAATGTAAAAATCGACGCATACGTTTGACCGGGAAGGTAGGTTTGTTTTTTGGATAAGAGAAAGATGATAATTCTGTGCGCCGTCATCACGGCGACAGCCTGTTTTGTCACCGCAATGTTTACATATTTTTATATCACCTCGCAGGAGCGCGGCAACGAGATTCTCCTCGGGTCGGGTAATTATGAAGATATCACAAAATACATGGAGATCAGTGACCTCGAAAAGATCATCGATGATTATTATTACAGGGACGTGGAAGAGGGCACGCTTGTTTCCGGCGCGCTAAAGGGCATGGTAAATTCACTGGGCGACCCTTATTCCGTGTATT
>DOMW01000217.1 GCA_003510345.1 Clostridiales bacterium
TGCCATCACAAACGCGCTTTATGCGCTATAAAAAGCATAGTATGCTTTTTAAATGTGATTGGTATAATCCATTCTTCCCCGCCCGTCCACGCGCCGAACGGGGAAAAATAGAGGAAGTGGAGAGACGCCCGGCGTAAAGGTGCATAACGTACTTATCGTTACCGCAAAGCCAAACACGGATGTGCCACTCCCCTACTACTCGCTCATATAGAAAAGGAAACGCCGTCCATCAGTTCCAGTTCCGACCGGTTGGAGGAAACGATCAGCACGGCGATCCCCCGCTCGGCGAGCAGGCGGATCATTTGCTCGGTGACATGGCGCGTCTGCACATCCACCGTAGAGAAAGGCTTTAGGCAAATCACCACACTGGGCGCGTACAGCAGCCACTTGCAATAGATCACTTTTTGCAGCTCTTGCGGCGAAAGCATCAAAAGCGGCCTGTCCAGCATCTCCCGCCCAATAATGTTTTCCACCCGGCTCATAATGCTTTTTAGATAGTTTTTCTTCATCCACATGCCCGTGACTTTGCGGGCCATGGAAAGGCTGATATTATCAAGCACGCTCATTTCATAAAACAACATGTTCCGGGAGGGGTTTTCTTCCACAAACCCGATCTCCCCCGGCGCGCCGCCCGCCCGCGGCCTTTTGCCGTACTCCTTCCGGTGCAGGTAGATGCTCCCGCTCCGTGGCTGCCGCTCGCCTTTCAAAAGCGCTATGACATGCTCATAGCTGCGGTAGTCGGGGTAAAGCAGCCGCGCGATCTCCCCATGCCTGACTTCAAAGCTCACATGCGCAAGCGCATCTGTACAGACGTCACAAAACCGCAGCGCCACGCCGCCTGTTCGGGGCACTTCAAATTCCCGCATGGAAATACTGTCCAACGCTTTATCTTCCTTTTTTTCGGCAAACACAGCGCGCACTTTCCGCTTGTCCAGTTCATCCGGGCGAAACGCGCCCACCGTTCTTCCGTCACGGATAATTAAAAGCGTATCCATATATTCAAACGGAAAGTCTTCATACGTTTCAAAAAAGACGAAGGACATGCCCTTTCCCTTCAATTGCCGTATCAGGTTCATGATCCCGTCCATTTCACTCCGCGTCAAAAACACAGTAATATTTTTCAGCAGCACGATCGCCTTGTTAAGCGCGTAGGCTTTGATGAGCGCAACAGTCATCTTTTCAAAATGCGTAAGTTTTTTCACCTGTTTATTGACGGGTATCCGTATATTGAATTGCGCAAAAAGCCTCTTCAGCCACGCTTCGCTTTTTGATTGCCGAATAAAAAACTCCAACTTTTTATTGCCGATTACATGGACATTCTCGTGGACGGTCATGTTTTCGATTAGTATATTGCTGCTTTCGATCAACATACAGCTTTCCAGAAACAGTTCCTTTGCCGCCCCCGCCGTCACCCGCTCTTCCCGGTAGCAGATCCGCCCGGCGGCGAACTTTTCCTTGCCGCTTAAAAGATCGATCAGGCTTTGGCATTCCTGCATATTCGTGAAGAGCGCCCCTAAAATATTCCCCTTATAGACCGAGAGGTAGATGCTTTTTAAAAGTTTGCCGTCCGAAGCGCCCGCGACCCGTATCAGTTCCTCTTTCATTTGCCGTCCCCCGTGATAAGCGGCAGCGTGATGCGCACATCCGTCCCCACCCCCGGCGTACTCAGTATATGCAACCCGTACTCTTCACCAAAAAGCAATTTGATGCGGCTGGATACATTGTTGAGCGCAATGGAGGTAGACTGCCGGTCATCATGGATATACCCCACTTTGTCCAGCTTTTCATTAATGCGCGCCAGCAGCTCCTCCCGTATGCCGAGGCCGTCGTCCACAATGCTAAGCAGCAACAATTTGCCGGTCGTTTCTATATTGATGCGCACCGTGCCGCCCGCTTTTTTTCGCTCCAGCCCATGAAAAACGGCGTTCTCCACAATGGGCTGCAACGTGAGTTTGGGCAGTTTGAGCTGGTATATCTTTTTTTCATCATCCCCGATATTGATCTTCATTTGCAGTTTGTCGCCAAACCGGTATTTTTGTATGATGAAATAGTTTTCCACGTTGTTGATCTCGTCCTCGAGCGTCACAAGGTTTTCCATTTCGGTAATGGTGTACCGGAAAAAAGTCGCCAGCGCTTCCGCCGTTTCGGCAATATGCGTCATGCCGTCCGAGAGGGCGTCCCCGCGTATCGCCTCAAGCGTGTTATACAAAAAATGCGGGTTGATCTGGTTTTGCAGCGCGAGGTATTCCGCCTGGCGCTTGGAAAGCTTTATCGCCTCCTGTTTATCCAGCAGTTCATCGAATTTTTTGAGCACAGCCTGAAAGCCGGGGAAGGCTTCGCAATCTATCTCTATCAGCTCCCGGTAAATCTGCTCGTCTAAAAATAGACCGCACAATTTTTTCAAACGCCGGTAGGGTTTAATAAAAAACAGGTACAGGAACCAGAGAAGGATCCCGTTCGCGGCAGCGGTCACCGCCAGCGCAATATATACGGAAAGCCCCGCCCTCCCTGTCTGTGCCAAATACGCGAGCGCCGCGGCCCCGGCGAGGTTGGCGCAGACGAACGCGATGAAAATTGCGGCGCCCCTGCTTGCCAGTGATTTTTTGTTTGTCATGGCCTCATTTCCATCTACCTGTGTAGTTTCCGAAAATCGGATGGGTTTAACCCGGCAATCTTTTTAAAGAGCTTTGAAAAATATTTATAGTCGCCGTAACCCACCCGCTCCGCGATATCAAACACATTGTCGTCCGTGCCGATCAAAAGCTGCTTCGCGTTCTTCACCCGCACCTCCGTTAAGTATTCCGTAAAGCTTTTGCCCGTCTCCTTTTTAAACACATGGGAAAAGTAGGTGGGGTTAAACCCGACAATCTCGCTCACCTCGTCCAGGCACAGCGGCGAGTCGAAGTAGCTCTGTATATACTGCTTGGCGGCGTTGATCGGCTTTCTGTCCTTTTGCTTTTTTTCTTCGCTGATTCGCCGCATGGCGGCGCTGATTTCCGCGGCAATGTATGAAAACGCTTCCTGCGCCGTGCCGCACGCGTGGAGGTCTTCCCGTGCCGCGCTTATATACAGTTCCGGTGAAAATCCCTGGCTTTTCAGGCTATGTAAAAAGATATCCAAGATTTCAGAATACAGGTCAAACAGCAGTTTACCGGTTGCGCCTTTATGCTTTAAGGCCTTTTGGTTTATTTCCTGTACGCAACCTATGATCTCGCGTTCATCCAGTATTTCTATGCCGGACGCCAGCCTGCTGTGAAACAGCCCGTCCATAAAAACCGTTGCGGCAAGCTGGGGGCCTTTATCGCCGTCCGCCTCTGTCATGTGCCCCGGCCCGGCCGTAAACCGCTCGAGCGCCGCCGCAC
>DOMW01000072.1 GCA_003510345.1 Clostridiales bacterium
CCGCCGTGGGCATCGAGCTTACCGAGCATTACGCCGCCGCCGCGGCGAAGCGCGTTGCGGAGGGCGGCGTATCCGATGGGCTGGCCGATGCCGCGTGATTACGTTCATAGCATATCAATTGTAAACGGCGGCATTTAAGGTATAATTATGTAGATGATGCTCATTTGAAAGCGTGTAATTATCGTTTGGTCGTTGATATTATGAGTCCTTTAATTCCACTCCGACCAGCCAAAAACCATCGCAATGCGGTGGTTTTTGGCTGTAAAGCTTTTATTCTTTCTTGCGGTTTTTCCGTTTTGGGAACACGTAGTTTTCAGCGCCGCTCTTTTTGGGGATAAGACCCATGCGCCAGGCAAACGCGAGAACAACCAGAAGCAGGGCAGCCACCACGGCCAGTGGGATATACAAATCCAGCGCGCTGTTGTCGCCGATATCCGGCCCGGGAATTAGGGCCCATTGTGTCATCTACGCTTCCAATGCGGCGTGTACCAGATAGCGTTCCTCGTCGGCGCCGCCGGTGGTGCAGGTGGATAAGGTAAGCATCCGGGGCACACCTGCGGGGGCGCCGAGCGCTGCGGCAAAGGCCGTGAAATCGGCGTCGTCGGCAAAGGCAACCCGGTAGGCGGCATCCCAGACATCGGTTTTGCGGGCCGCGAAAACGCGGTAGGTAAGCACCTGGTTATCGGCGGTAACAATGTCTATCCGGCTGTGGTCTGCCAGCCAGGCGGCGTCGGCGTATTGGGCCAACTCGCCAAACATGGCGCCATTGTTCATGTTGTGGCCGTAGAGAACGGCATGACGGGAAGCAAACACCTCCGTATTGGCAACCTCCATAAAGATAGCCCCGGCCGCGTTGTAGCTGCCCTCAAAAGAGGTTGTTAAGTAGCGGACATTGTCGCTGCCTTGAACCATGGGATAATCTACCCGGGTGTCGGGAATGGTAATCCAGCCGATATAATCGCTGTTAATCTCGGAAAGCGAAAGCGGCGGTGCAGGCTCCGCGCTGGAAGCGGCGGCAAGGGATTGGGGAGCGTCATAGCCCGCGGAAACGGCGGGTTTATAGTTTTCGCGCAGGTTGTCATATTCCCGGTCGGCCTGGCTGTAGGTGTTCAGCGCGGCGACAATTTGCACAACAGACACCACAAGAGCGGCACAGCACGCCACAGCAAGTGCCGCCACAATCCACAGTTGGATGATGTTTTTCCGTCCCCACGCCTTTTTGCTCTCTGTCTGTTTTTTCATCCCGCTGCTCCTTGGCTGCCCGGGCCACAGCCGGCACGTTCTCCGGCTTAGTGTTAGGCAGTATCTTCTCGTGGCTGGGGCTTTGGTTTTACGGCACCGGCTCCATCGGTGTGTAATAGGTGTCCGCGCCCGGGTTCAGGTTCGGGTTGTCGAATAAATCGGATTGATTGGAGGCATACACGGTGCCGTCGTCCCCTATCCACGCGTAGTCCCACGCCGAGGGCACGGCAACCGTGCCGCCATCGCCCGTATAGTAGTTGGTTTGGTCGAACATATAATCCGA
This sequence comes from Clostridiales bacterium, assembly GCA_003510345.1. GTDB lineage: Bacteria > Bacillota > Clostridia > Christensenellales > Christensenellaceae > UBA5399. The sequence goes on from DOMW01000072.1 coordinate 1,526, forward strand.
GAACATGGACGATTGCCTGTCTATCATAGCGTCGGTGCTGGCTATCCACGAATTGGTATGCGCGATGATGGCGTCCACCCGCGCGCTGAGCTGGGCGGACAACTGCCGGGCCGCGGCCCATAGCTGCTGCTGCGCGTCGCGCAGCTCGGCATAGATAAGCTCGGAAACCTGCTGCCGCCCAATTTCCCAGTTCTGGTTGCGGGTACCGTTCACATGGATGTCCAGCATATCGGACAGGTAATCGCCCATCATCCCCTGCGGGGCTACCATCAGCGTCACGCCGCCCATCGTGCAGTAGTCCACGCTCAGCACATCGCTGTAGAAGGTGTGGCCAAACGCGCTCACGTCCGCGCGCACATCGTATGCCTGCCCGTCCACATAACCAAGGCCCTCAAAAACCAGGTGCTCAAAATACGGGTTCCGCACTTCCTGCCCATATTGCGCAAACAACTGCTCCCACTGCTGCATCAGCTGTGCGAAAAGCTCCAATTCCTCGGCGATGGTCGGCGCGTCCGTGCTGCTCAAAAAGCTCACATCCGTAACGCCAACCATCTCCAGATACTCCAGCGCGGCCTGCTCGGCGGTGAAGGGCTCCCGCATGGAATAGCCCCAGGTCTCGGTGGGCGTGCCAAGCGTATAGCCTATGCCGTAGTTCTGTTCCGACATGACGCACATATACGCCGCGCCGTCGGCCGAAGACGCCTCCAGCCAAATTTGCGCCGGATAGTCGGCGCTGTTATAGTTCCAGTTCACGCCGCTGTCTACCACCCAGCCCTCGGGCACCAGCGTGCGGTGGGCCACCATATTGCTGAACACCGGGTCGGTAACTTCATACAAGTAATAGGCTTTATAATCCACGCCGGGCACCGGCACACTGCTGTCCGGGGGCCGGCTTTCCCCGCTGCTGCTGGGCGGCGGGATAGAGCGGGATGTGGACTGCGACGTGGATTGTGAGGTGGATTGCGAAGTTGAGCGCGAAGTGGGCAGCGGGATAGAGCCGGTGGAGGATGTGCCGCCACCGCCGCCCGAAAGCACAACACCCAGCACCACACCCACC
>DOMW01000129.1:0-1159 GCA_003510345.1 Clostridiales bacterium
ACCGTCACGAACGGCGAGATACTTAAATCCCTGCCGCTGATCCTGCGGCGGCTGCCCGCCTCCTTCGTTACGCTGATACTCAGCCGGACGGAGCCTGCCGGCCTGTTCGCGGACTGGATAGAGGAAGGGAAAGCCGAAGCCATCGGCTCNNGAATTGGCGTTCAGCGAGAAGGAGATCGGCGCGTATTACCGGGCGCTTAACAGGGACGCGGGGGAAGCCGGCGACGTGTTTGCTTATACGAACGGGCTTGCCATTTTCGTGAACGCGTTGGCGCAAGGCCCTGCTATACTGTCGCGCAAATACGGTATGCGGGTGCTGGACCGGTATCTGCGAAAATACCTGTGGGACGAGTGGGATGAAGAACGCCGGGCGTTCATGATGGCCTCGGCGGCGGTGGATGAGATGCCCATAACGCTGTGCGAGAAGATCACCGGGCGCGCGGACGCGGGGGCGCTGCTGGAAACGCTGCGCGCCGACAACGTTTTTGTCGCCCGCGTGGAGGATGGAGTATACCGCTATCACCATCTGTTTCTGGATTTTCTGCGCGCCCAGCCGGAATATGAGAGAATGGATAAGACCAAAGGCTGGCGCGCGGCGGCCGAATACTATCTTGACGCCAAAGAATACTTTGTTGCGCGGAGCTATGCTTACCGAAGCGGCCACATCAAAACCATATTGAGTTGTTTATACGCGCTGCTGCAAAATCGCGGCATCTCTTTGGATGATCACTTTGAAATAGAGAGCATTCTTTCAACGCCTGAAATGGAGGCGTTATGCGAACGCTATCCCGTGCTGTACATCTCCCGCGCGTGGGTCGCCTTTATGCATGGCGATGCCGCTGCCTTTGAAAGGCATGTGGATAAGCTAAAAAGCAATCTGCCAATGATCCTGCTCAAATACCCGCGCTTTGCCGAGACGCTGCTGATGATGATCGTGTTGGACTATCGGACGCCTTTTGCCACACAAATCAAGCAGGCCGGCAAGCTGCCGCCGATTAAGTTCGCGGGAGAGGAATTGCGCGCCACCACCCTGAGTATCCAGATGCCGTTTATGCATAGAAGCTGCCGGGATTTTTACGAACTGGCGGATACAAGGCTGCACGACGGCCTGAAAAAGACCTTTGGCAAGCTGCTGAAAAGTCACTACGAGATGATCATG
>DOMW01000129.1:1245-2611 GCA_003510345.1 Clostridiales bacterium
GCCGCGCGGATGCACTTGGCGGCGGTGTTTCTCGCGCAGGGAAAAGAGGGCGAGCTTGCCGACTGCCTGAAGGGAACCGAGCGGTTTATCGACGAGGACGCCGGGTTCCTCCGCCCGAATTACCTCGCCTTTACCACGCGGGCAAAACTGTGGAATGGCGACGCTTCCGCCGCGAGGGAATGGCTCGACCAATACTTCGTAAACGACAGCGCGATGCTGGAACCCTACCGGATCTACCAGTATTTCACCACCGTCCGCGCCTATGCCGCGCTGAGCGAGCTAGACAAAGCGCGCGATCTCGCGGAGCGGCTCCGTAAGATGGGCCAGGACTTCCGCCGCCCGCAGGACGCCGCTGAGGCGGGCGCTCTGCTTGCCGCAATATTGTGGGCGAAGGGACAGAAGAAGGAAGCGCAGGAAACGCTGGAAGCCGTGCTTCTGGAGATACAGCCGCTCGGCTTTGTCCGGCTAATTGCCGACGAGGGCGCGGCGGTGCTGCCAATCCTGAAAAAAATCAAGGCCAGAGTGGCGCACGCCGACTACGCTGCCGGATTAAAGGAAAACTATGTGAACAACATATACCTGGCAGCCTACGGTGTGAGCAAGCAGCGCGCGGGCATCCTGATTGGCGAACGCGCGAAACCCGTCAAGCTGTCCAAGCAGCAAAAGGTCATGCTGGAGCTTCTGTCACAGGGTTACAGCCGGGATGGGATCGTGAAGGAAACCGGCCTTGCGGTAACAACCATAAAATCGCATGTGAAGATGCTATATGAGAAGCTCGACGTTAACAGCGCCGCCGACGCCGTCCTACGGGCACGGGAGTTGGGGATAATCGAGTAGCGGAAATAGTGGGGTGTTCCAGTCCGGCCTCGCGTTCGCGCCCAGGGGCGGGGACGTTCAGCAGGCGGTCGACGTTCTCGCGGGCCACCAAAAGCTCACGCATCTCAGCCTTGGCCCCGCGGTACCCGGCGTAGGCGTTTCGCTTTTCCTCCAGCGCGGCGGCGTACTCCGCGCGCAGGGTGGCGATGGTCGGAATCCTTTTGCCCTTGCCGTAGCCGAGATCGTCAAAGGCTTTCTTGGCCGTCTGGTGTAAAAGAATATCGGCTTCATGCTCAGAACGAAACTTTTTCGAGTACCCAGCCTTGCGGTATGCCTCGTAGGTCTTGCGCGTCTTGGAGTAATTTATAATGTGCTTTTGCAATTCCGCGTTGGCTTTCAACCCAGCCTCCAGCGCCTTGATCTGTGCGGATAAATCATTGAACCGGGCCGTGGCCGCCGCTGTTTTTTCCCGGAGCTCGTCGTAGCTGTCAACGCCATGCTCCTGTAAATAGATGAGCGTCTGCGCGGCCTGTTTGAGATTGAACACCTT
>DOMW01000150.1 GCA_003510345.1 Clostridiales bacterium
CGACTTGCGGGTTTTGCCGTGCGGTATTCTGCGCCACCTGCGGATCGGCAGGGTTTTGCACTGTTTGCGGGTTCACTTGCACTGTGTTTTGCGCGTTTGCGCCCGCTTCCGGCAAGACCGCCCCACCGCGCACCGGTCCCTCCATCGCCGCCGCTTCCGTATTCGCCGCCTTGTACGCGGCAAACAACGTCTGTGAAAGCGCCACTTTCTCATCGACGGAAAGCGGTAATTGCGATACGATGTTCGCGATCGTCATGCGCGCCTGCCCTTCGGTTCTGTTTTGCAGCATATTCGCAAGCTTTGGCAGCGTACCTTCAGGCAATGTCCCTTCGGGCAGCTTTGGCATATTCTGATTCACAAATTCCGTAAAAGTGTTTTGGAACACATCCTGCGGCGACTGCGCGATGTTCGCTTGCCCCGGCTTCGCCGTAACCGCCATGCCGTCGGTCACGCCCGGCTGCGCGCCCTGCTCGGATAATAGCTGCATCACTTCCGCGGAAAGCTTTTGCGCCTGTTCCCCCAGCGTCTCCTCGCTCATCAGCCACTGCATCAGCGTATCTACATTCCGCTGCGTCGCGGGTATATTGTTCGCAACCATAAAAAGCGCCAGCGAAGACGGCAGCTGTGGGTATTGCGCCGCCACCTTTATAAGCATCCCGATCCGTTCCGCCGTAGGCTGCACATTTCTATCCACCAGATACTGCGCCGCTTTCGTATTGACTTCAGACGGCCCCACGCCCAGATCCATCAGGCGTATCTGCAAATCGCTGCCTTCTATGTGCACATTTTGCCCGTTCACCGAAACAAGCCGCAGATTGACCTGGCTTTGCGATTTGTCCGTCATCATCAGCTCAAGCGTATCGCCGGGCTGCATCACAGGCGCGCCGGGGAAATCCGCCGTCACCAATTTGCCGCCCTCTGTCTGCACCGTAATACGCCCGCCCTGTGCTTCCACAACCTCAACCATGATGGAGTCGCCGGCTTTCATAGCAAAAAAAGGCGAATTGGCGTCGTTTTTCACCGCGCCCTGCATTTGCATCTGGCCCGCTTGCACAGACGATATCTGCATTGCTTTCCTCCCGAAACATAGTTACTATATTTATCGTAATACTCATATTATTACTTAACCATTTACGCGATATAATATAATATTTTTTCTTTTTGCTTTCTCTGGATTTTTCGCGCCCCTTATACTATACTATCCATATGGCTGATACAAAAAGAACCCAGGCGACCGCGTTAAAATACAATCCGGATATGGATGAAGCGCCCATCATCACCGCTATGGGGTTGGGCTTGGTTGCGGAAAAAATCATTGAGCGCGCGACGGAACATGACGTTCCCGTTGTAGAAGATCAGGATATGTCCAACATCCTGATGCAGCTTTCTATTGGCGACGCCATCCCCCCCAAGCTCTATGAGGCGGTCGCGCAGATACTGGTCTTCATCAGCCAGAAAGACAACTCGTATTAAATAAAAAAATTATAGTGAATTTAACCGCTCAATCAGCGCAGCCGGAATCCCGTCCAGCGGCGCTTGTTTTACGATCCCGCCGAGTTGATACGCCACGCACGGCATACCGTAAACAACGCAAGTCGCCTCATCCTGCCCTATTGTATAGGCGCCTCTTTTTCGCAGCGCAGTAATCCCTTTCGCGCCGTCCGCCCCCATGCCGGTCAGTATAATAGCCGTTGTGGTTTTATCGGCAAATTTCACCACCGAATCAAACAATACGTCAACGGAAGGGCGGTGGCCGTTCACCTTCTCCCCTTCGTTCGTGCGGATGACCAGTTCCGCCCCGCGCTTCTCCACCACGACATGCTTATCACCCGGGGCGACATAAGCGTGCCCCGGTTTTATCATGTCGCCGTTGCTCGCCTCTTTCACCCTGAGTTTTGTTTCGCGGTCCAGCCTTTGGGCATACAAGTCCGTAAATACCGGCGGCATATGCTGCACAATGACCATACCCGGTATATTGGCCGGGAGCTGCTTTAGCACACGGCTCGTCGCCTCTGTTCCGCCGGTGGAAGCCCCGAGAACGATAAACCCCGGCTTCGCTGCCCTGCTTGCCACAGCAAACGCCGGGGCGGCTTGCTTGGGTGGCGACGGCATCTTTTTTGCGCTGGTAGCCGTTGCCTGGGCCGCCTCCTTGATTTTTTCGGCGATCTCCCTGCCGAATTCATCCAGATGCTTGCCCGGCTGCATGGTGGGCTTTTCCACAAAATCCACAGCGCCCGCATCCATCGCTTCAAATACAATATCATCCCGGCTGCTTATGACCACGAATGGCAGCCATTTTTTCGGCAAAAATTCCTTTAAAAAATCAATCCCGTTCATTTTGGGCATGTTGATATCGAGCGTGACCACATCAGGGTTAAGGGCGGCGATCTTTTCCCGCGCCTCAAACGGGTCGCCCGCCAGCCCGACTACTTGTATATTGGGATATTTTATCAATAAATTGCTCAGTATTGTCCGAAAAAAAAGCGAATCATCCACAATCAGAACTTTGAGCTTGCTCATCTGGGCTGGCATTCTTTATTCCCCTGGCCGCGCATTATAGTAATTCTTCCGCCGACGGCATGTTGATCTCCGTGATCCTTACGCCGTAATTATCATCTATTACCACGACCTCTCCCCTGCCGATCCTTTTACCGTTCACAAGGATATCCACAGCTTCGCCGGCCAGCCTGTCCAGCACAATGATCGAACCCATGTTGTACGCAATGATATCCTTTATCTTTTGCTTCGTCCTCCCGAGCTCGATCGTAACATTCATCGGCACGTCAAGTATCATGCCGATATTATCCGGCGCTACCATCCCCCCCGCCATAGGCGCGGAAAAGGAAGGAAACTGCGCCTGCTGCACATTCACATCCTGCCCCGCCGCGATCACATTTTGCATCTGGTCAAGCTGCATGGCATAGACCGGCTGCTGCATCATCATGGGCTGTTGCATCATCATCGGTTGCTCCTGTTGGGTCGTCGGTTGTTGCTGCATTACGGGTTCGGGCGCCGCCGCGGGCGCGGGCGCGGCTTCTTCCATCCCGCCATATAACTCCACCATAATATCGCTCGCCATCGATTTGGCCAGCTCAATCGGGATGATCTGCATGATCTCGCTGGTCAGCAAGCCTTCGATCTCCATTTTAAACGATATTTTAACAACAGGTTCGTGTTCCGCGAAAATATTGTCAAACCCGTTTTCTTTCAGCGTCAGCCTTTTGGTCGTAGGCGTGGAGATATCGATTTTTTTATGGAGCACATCCGCGAGCGAAGTCGCCGAAGAACCAACCATCTGGTTCATCACTTCGTTCATGGCACTCATGTGTATGTCATTTAAATCTATATTGTTCGGGTCGATATTTGTGTCTTCGCCAAGCAACACATTCGTGATAAGCGCCACGTCGTATTCTTTCAGCAGAAGAAGGTTGTCGCCCTTCAGTCCTTCGATGTATTTCACCTCGGCGACCACAAGGGGCGCTTCATATTTCCGGCCCATCGTTTTGGCGTTTTCCACCATTACCGTGGGCGTGGTGATCATCACCTTCATGCTTAAGAGCGTGGACATTGTCGTAGCCGAAGTGCCCATGCAAATATTGGCTACTTCACCTAAAACATCCATCTCATCTCGCGAAAGATAATCCTCGGCCCGAAGGTCTTCCACGTCGCCACCCGCATCTGCGGGCGCAGGGGAAGCCCCGCCCCCCATAAGCGCCTCTATTTCTTCGGGCGACATCGTTTCAGAAGAGGACGCCGCCGCGGGCGCCGGGTCTGGAGTTCCGCCGTCCGAGCCTCCGGCAAGCATTCTTTCAATTTCTTCCTGGCTCATCATATCGTTACTCAAAGTCTTCGCTCTCCTTAATTATCTCCGCTATTTGCACCGCGTACTTTTTATTTTCCGATCCCACCACCCCTTTGAACTTGGGCAGTTGCTCCACATTCACGGTGATATACTCCCGTATGCTGTGGTCGATACAAATGATATCCCCTTTTTTCATATTCAGTATCTCGCGCAATGTTGTCACCGTATTGTTAAAATGCGCCTGCATCGTTACATACGTGTTATCCACCTGGTCTTTCAGTATGTCTTCTTTACTTTCCTGCCGCATATCCGTAGTGGAAAGCGACCAGTTTACCGTTGTTAAAAGCTTGGCGATCGGCTGTATCGCGATATGGGGAATACAAATAGACATCATCCCCTGTATATCGTCAAGCTGCACGTTAAACGTCACAATCGCGGAAGGCTCGTTCAGCGCCGTAATCTGCGTAAACTGAGAACTGGTCTCTATGCGCTTCAAAACGGGGTTCACATCCGCTATCTTTTCCCACGACTCGCGCATGATATCCATCGTTTGGTATAAAACACTCTCCACAATGGACATCTCGATCTCCGTAAAGGATTTATCGCTCATCGTATAATCGGCGGTGCCGCCAAAAAGCCGCGCCACATACCCGTACACAAGCGAAGAGCTCATCTCCACCAAAAGCGAACCGGAAAGCGGCGCCATCTCCACCACACCCAAGACCACCGGGTCGGGCAGGGAGTTGTTAAACTCGCCGAAGCTTTGTTCCTCCACTGAAATAACTTCCACTTCACACACCGTATGCAGCATACCGGTCATTTTATTTGCCATCGCATACGCAAAATTATCAAATACAACGTTCAGTGTACGCATCTGCTCTTTATAGAACTTGTTCGCAGTCCTAAAATCATAGACGCGCACACCCGCGTTTTCGTCTTCTGAGTGGTCCTCCATCGAAATGCTTTCGCCTGCATCAAGCGCGCTCAGCAGTTCGTCTATTTCACTTTGAGATAATACATTCGCCAACCGGCAACCTCCTAATGCAGTTTATTGGCCAACGAAGCGAGGGTTGCGCGAAAATCTTATTTTCGTATAACCGAGCGAGGCCGGCCATCAAAGGGTATAATCCCCCGCCCTTTGGGGCGGAACGCGCACGTTTCAGCGCGTGGCGCAGGGCTTACCCTGCAACACAATACCATGTATTCCCAGTCAATTGCCACGGAGTAAATTTAATCTTACCCACATTTAATTATGTTATTGCACAACAAAATCATCGACTACGACCCCGATGAACTCCTCCAGCGCAAGCAGTTCGCGGACTTTTTCGGTCAGCTCCGTCTCCATAGACGTAATGATATCCGGGGCAAGAAAATCCGCTTCGCTCTTCTCCCGCAGCATTTTCACCACAATGCTCCTGATGCCGGCCTGGTTTTGCGTAATCAATTCCGTGGAATCTTTTGAAAGCAGCAACGCCACGTTCAGCCGCACCATCCTTTTGCTGTCATTGATATGCGATATAAAACTCTCCCCAATAGAAGCGTAAAAACGCTTTTTGGTCTCCGGCAGCGCGTTCGGGTCTTCCTCCTCATCCCCGCCGCCAAACAAGCTGCACGCACCCAAAACAGCAGCCGCAAGTATCAATATAGCCAATAGTGCCGCGATTTTTTTCTTTTCCATCTCCCCATATCCTCATATCACTTTTTTCTTGCTGTCGGTTGTTGTTAGTATACCTCAAAAATATGCGCTCGTCTATAGGAGAGGGCAATCTTCACTCCGAAGAGAATGTGTTCTCGGGAATCTCCGAAACGTCCACCACGTCCTGCGCCGTAATATTGCCGCCCGCGTCTTCCGCCATCGCGAGCACCTCCCGCGCGTCCTTCGCCATGATCACAATGCGCACCCGGCGGTTCCGCTGCTTGCCTTCCGGCGTGTCGTTGGAAGCGACCGGCTCGTATTCCGCAGCCCCCCGCGCCCGGAACATAGAGCGGTCTATCCCGCTCTCATCCGCCATAAAACGCCAAACATTTTCGGCACGGTCGCCGGAAAGGTCGATATTATCCATCAGCCCGGGAAGAGGATTCCTGATCGGGTCGCTGTCCGTATGCCCTTCTATCGTTACCACGCTAATGCTGGTGACATATTCTCTTATCATTAATCCGATTGCGCGCAATATCTCTTCCGCGGCCGTGTCCCTGATATTTGACATACCCGAATCGAACAAGATGCCCTCGGAGATCGTCAAGTTAATATACATGCCCTCCCGCTCAAGCAGCAGCGAGCTTTCAAGGTTGTTCTCGCGCGCATATTGCTGCAACCTCTCATACAATTCGTTGATTTGCTCATTTATCTGGTCTTGCAGCGCCTGCTCTTCCGCGGTCAGCTCCTGCGCCTGCTGTTCTTCCGGAGATTCCTGCTCTTCATCCTCGCTTTGCTGTAACCCCTGCGTCTGCATAATCCCGCTGGTCATAACCGTTTCGATATTGACGGATTCCAGCATGGCGTTGGCGGGCGAGCCGGTAAACGCCGTAACGATCGCCTGCCACTTTTCCTCGCTGATCGTAGAGCTGGCAAACAACAAAACAAAAAAACAAAGAAGCAATGTCACAAGGTCGCCGTATGTGTCCATCCAGTTGGCACCGCCACCACCGCTGTCCGCGCTCTTTTTCTTCCGGGCCATTGTTACTCTCCTCCGGCCTGGGCGCTTTGCGCTTCAGCTTCCCCGAGGTCGGCGTCCGCCACAAACGCGCGCAGCTTGTCTTTAATAACGCGTGGGTTTTCCCCATCCTGGATAGACAGTATCCCTTCTATAATGATATCCTTTTGGATCTGTTCATTCTGGCTTTTTAACTTTAATTGGTTGGCGATCGGGTTAAATAAAACATTCGCCAAGATAACGCCGTAAAATGTGGTAACAAGGGCCACCGCCATAGCGGGGCCCAACGTACTCGGGTCGTCCAGCCTTGTGAGCATGTTGATAAGCCCGATCAGCGTACCGATCATGCCAAAGGCGGGCGCAAGCGAACTGCCCGTAAAAAAGATCGACGCGTATTTGGAATGCCGCTCGTCCATAAAATAGACGGACGTTTCCATCACATTCTTCACAAGCTCCGGGTCGGTACCGTCTAAAATCAGCATAACCCCGTTCCGCAGGAAGGGGTCCTCCATATCCTTTACCTTGTCCTCAAGCGCGAGCAGCCCATTTTTCCGGGCAATATTCGCCATATCCACAATATCGTCGATCTGCTTGTTCAAATCGAGATCGCTTTTCTGGATGGCGAACTTCACCAGTGTCATCAGCTTTTTGATATCTTCCATCGGATAGTTCGCTATCATGGCGCCAAACGTGCCGCCCACAACAACGAAAATCGAAGGGCCGTTGATAAAGTCCGCTATATTGCCGTCCATTACAATGGAGATGATCGTACACGCGGCGGCAACACCCATACCCATGATAATCGTAATATTCAAGACAACATCACCCCTTGCACCTATTCTGCATTCTCACGATCCGCTTCCGCGGACTGCTCATGGAGCATCTCCGCCAATGTACCCGGCAGGTTCAGATAGATCTTCTGCTTGTACGCTACGATCCTTTTAATTATAACAGAAGGTGACTCCAGCACCAAGAGCTTTTTTCCCGATGCCAGAGTCAACACAGTGTCCGGTGTGGTTTCAATAAAGTCTATGGCTTCAGCGTTCACAAAATACTTTTCGCCATTCAGCTTTGAAACCTCAATCATTTAATTACCGTCTCCTTTACCTCTTCAGATTCACTAACTCCTCAAGCATCGTATCTGTCGTTGTGATGATCCTGGAGTTTGCCTGGAACCCCCTCTGCGTGGTGATCATGTTCACCATCTCTTCCGAGAGGTCCGTGTTAGACATTTCAAGCGAGGAAGGCGTAAGGCTGCCCGTGCCGCCTTCACCCGGCAGGTTGTAGGTCACGCGGCCGGAGTTTGTGGAAGCCGCGTACAGGTTCGTGGCGATCTTCTCAAGGCCTTCTTGGTTTGTGAAGTTCGCAAGGGCCACATAGCCCAAAACCACCTTTTCGCCCCTAGCCATAGCCATCGCGCCGTCGATCGGCACGCCGTCAAATTCCGGTATGGCTTCCCTCTTAAGCTGGCCGATGACCGCGCCCTGCTCGTTGATCATGATATTCTCATAAAGGTCTTGGTCGATAACCATGTTGCCGCGCTGGTTGCTCGCAATAAAGCCGTCGTTGTTTTCCGTTTCCAGGCTTAGGTTGTCTATGACTTTCTTCATGTCAAGAATACCGGCCGCTTTGGCCGCCGCGGCGTTAGCACCGGTCGGTACAGCGGCGCCCGCCGGAATCGTAAAGGAAATGGTGCCGTACCGGTCTGTGCCGTCCGTGATATTGATCTTATACATCGCGTCGTTAGTAAAGTCAACTGCGGCATCATCAATAAAGCCTTCCGACATTGCGCCGGTTATATCAAATTTCTCAATCTGCAGCCCCTCCTCGATCACAATACCGCCGCGCATCAGGTTTACCGTGCCGTCATCTTGCACCTGCAATGTGTAACTGCCGGCGGGCATACTCGCGATATTGTCCGCAGCCGGCGCCGTGGTACTGTCATACGCGAAATTATTAAAGAATGAGGTTGTTCCGGCCAGCCCTACGGGGGTCACCTTGCCCGCCGTGCCTGCCTGATAGCGTGAGGTGTATGCCTGCACATAGAAACCGCTCGGGTTCACCAGGCTGCCGTTGCTGGAAATAGAGAGGTTGCCCGCGCGGGAATAGCGCTCGCCGTTCGGTGTGCTCAGCACGAAGAAGCCGTCGCCCGTGATGGCGAGGTCGAGCGTGTTGCCCGTATACTGCGCCGCGCCCGGCGAATGCCGTATCACGATCGAGTTTACATTCGTACCAAGGCCGATCTGCCGCGCGTTCGTGCCGCCCGTGTTACCTGTAGGCGCGGAAGCCGACGTCACCGTCTCACTGTATAAGTCGGCGAAGTTTGCCGAGCTTGTCTTATACCCAAGTGTGTTTACGTTAGAGATGTTGTTACCGATTACGTCCATCCGGGTCTGGTGGGAACGAAGCCCCGTTACGCCCGAAAAAAGTGCTCTCATCATGATGATGATCCTCCTTACAGATAGTATATATAAATTTTAGTTGTATTCAGCATTATTTTATCCGCTTTCATTGCCAATAATGTTGAACTTGTACCATCCTAAAAACTGCCTTCATCTTTGATCAGCATCGACCCTGCCGTCTCCGGCACGGCTCCGAGAACTTCCTGTCTCATAAAAAATATCTTTTGCCTGCTCGTCTCTGAGTCTTTTGTCGTTTGGTTCTGTTATACTTCCTCCGGTTCCTCCGGCTCTTCCGGGCCTTGTGGTTCTTCCGGTTCCTGTGGCTCTTCCGCCGCTCTTGGCTCCGATACCTGCTTGACGTAAGCCACATAATACGGCTCGTCGTGTCCTACCAGTTTCACTTCCAGATTTCCAAGCTTGCCCACGGTGATGGATTCCACAATACCGCGCACGATATCATGTTGCGTTACCTCTGTACCGTCGTCTAACGTGCCCGGCTTGGGTATTTCCAGCTCCACTTCTTTTCCGATCATCTGCGAAGACTGCACAATCAAACTATCTGTTTGCGTGGTCGTGTCATACACGTCCGTCACCGCTGTTTTGGGTACAAGGTAATTGCCCACGACCAGATAATCGATGCCGCCTTTAGTCGCCACGCCGGAAACAAGGCCTTCTATCATTTCCTTTTGGCCGTTGACCTCAATCTCACCGGCGATATACTTACCGATCATGCTGTAGGCCTGCGTCGTGCTTGTCGCTACAGACATCTCCTGCATTTGCTCAAGCGAGCTGAACTGCGCCATCTGCGCGATGAATTCCGTGTCCCCAGCCGGGGAAAGCGGATCCTGGTTCGCAAGCTGGTAAGAAAGTATCTGCATGAACTCATCTTTACCCAGTTCCTGCTTGGGCGTCCTTGTCTTTCCCAACGTTGTTTTGCCGTCGTTTCCAATGTACCCGGAACCTTGCGTGGCGTTTGGATTACTTACTGTAGCCATAGTGTTCTTTCCTCTCTTCCGTTCTGCCTGCCCGTTAAGCGCTGAATTCCACGGAACCGCCGTGTTCCGCCAGCACTTCGTAGGTAGACAGGTCGTCGTACATCATGGTTAGCGCGTCCATGTTCTCCGTTACTCTTCCATACGCGCGCCGCCTTGTGCCGCCGCCTTGCGCCTGTCCGCCTTCGGAATCCCGCTGTGTGTTTGCCGAGTCCGCCATCTGTCCGTAGATCACTTCCATCTCGACCACATTGATGCCCCTGTCGCGGAGTTCCTGCTGCATAGCCTGCATCTCCGCCTGTATGGCCAGATGCGCTTCCTTGCTGGCCGTGACCAGCTTTGCGACCATCTTGCCGCCTTCCGACGCCAGCATGATCGTGAGGCCACCCAGATGGGCCGGTTTCAGTTGCAGAACGATTTCCTGTTTTTCACCCGAAACCATCGTCTTTACCTGATCGATGATCTGGCTTGCGACCGTCTCTTTCACCGGCACGGGCTGTTCCACCGTTTCGGACACACTCGCCAGCTTAAACTCCACTTTGCCATCCGGCGCGATATTGGCCGTTTGCGGCTGGGGCGCGGCACTTTTCTTCTCACCCATGTCCGCATCGCCGTCTTCGCTCTGCGTCATCGAGCTTTCCTGCTGTGTCGTTTCCGCCGGTTCCATGCTTTGCATCAGCGGTTCTGCCTGCGCGGGTTCCGCTGCGGGCTCCGCCACTGCCTGCTGTGCCTCCGGTTGCGCGAGCATCGTCTCCGCTTCGCTCATTGCCTGCTTCACAAAATCAAGCGTATCCTTTGGTAAGCCTTCGGCCAGATCAAGCACAGGCGCCTGTTCTGTTTGCTGCGGTTGCTCTGTTTGCTCCAGCTGCTGTTGCTCGGGCACAAGCTGCTGCGCGGGTTCCATAGCCGGTTCCATCAGTCCTGCATCTGCCTGCAACGGGCCGCTCTGTGCCGCCAATGGCAGTTGCTCTGTAAGGCCCTGCGGTAGTTCCGCCTGCCCTTGCAAAGGCTGCTGCGTAGCATCGCCGCCCACCGTTTCCAGAACTTCCGCAAATGCGTTCGCCGTTTGGCCTTCCGCCGCTGCCTGCGCGCCTGCCTCCGGCAACACCTGCCCGTCCTGCGCCACCGCTTCCACCGCCGTGGCAATGTTGTCTAACTGGGCTGCCGCTTGTTCCGGCTGTATCGCCATCGGCACGGAGTGCAGTACAACGATCACTTCGGGTTCCGGTTCTTCCTGTTTCGGCTTATCATCCACAACTTCCACAACAGTATCCGGTTGATCCGCATCCGATACGCCGAGCGCGTCCTTGCCGCCGCCTTTGTCATTCTGCCCGTCCGATTTAGGCCCGGCCTTTGCCGCTTCATCCATCGCCGAAGCAAAATCTGTTTCCACATCTGCCTGCCCGCTATTTCCCGCAGCCAGGTTCACCGGGTTTGCCGTCGGCATCAAGCCTGTCACATTTCCCATTCCTATTATCATTTCTTCACCTCCTTTCCGAATGATCTCTATCTAAATTGTAGTCTTATTCCGACATCAGTTGCGTAATCGCGATCGCTTTATCCACATCGAGCGCCGCAAGTATGCGCGAGGCCTTTCTCTGGTCTTCCATTTGCATCAGCAGGTTTGCGATCCATCCGTTGTCCGCCGTCTGGTTTAGAATAGTCGCGGCGTTCTCCACACTCATGCTCTCATACATTTGCACGACTTGCTGCTGCCCTGCTTCCCCACCCACCGTACCGGAGGTGGACATATCCCCTTGCTCGCTTTGCGCGGCTTCTTCCGCCGCAAGCAGGTCCGCTTCTTTATCCGCGAGCTGCTTTTCCTTGTCCGCCAGTTCAAGCTGCCTTTGGTTCAGCTCTTCCATCTTGACCTTATACTCTTCCCCCGCAGCAATCGCCTCAGCATACTGCGCATCCTGAGAAATGAAAAAACCCACAACCATCGATTTGAGCTGGAAGATGTTACGATAATACATCACTCCCACCACGGCGATCAACGCGACAACGATAATCGCTACTACCAAACCCGGCTTTCTCTGTCTTTCTGGCTTCTCTTTCTTGCCAGTTCTTGCTGACTTGGCGTCCCTTGCCGGTTTTTGCTTGCGTGGCTTCTTTGCCCTTGCTGGTTTGGGTTTTTTTAATTTAGTTTTTGTGCCGGTTGCCTGAGGCGCTTCTCCAGCAGCTACATTATCTACTCCGCTTGCGTCTGCCAACTCCCGTTCTCCTTTTCTCTATATCGTTAATTCCCATGGAATACTTAACCTGCATTTAAATTTTTTTTTGCCTGCGCGGGGTTCCGCTGTAAAAACGTCCGCCTGCCCGCTAAAATCCGCTCTATAACCGCCCCTGCATAAAGTCTTCTATTTCCTTATCGAAACTCTTTTGGAGTTCCGCGTTATATTCCGCTAACTGCTCATCCTTCATCCGTTCCAAAACTTTTTGCTCATTGATCAGCTTTAGCAGCTCCTGCCTGCAAATATTTATTCTTTCCTGGCATTCTTCTATCAGCGTTTGCTGCGCCGCCATCTCCTCATTCAAGTATTCAAAATAATCACCATAGCTTTTGAGGTCTGCCTTGCCTATCCCCCGCTTACACTCCTTGTTATATTCGCTCGTTTGCGCTTCAAACATTTCGTGCAGCCTGCCCTGATGGTCTAAAAGCCCCGCCATCTCTTTATCAAGCCCGGAAAGCTCCGCTCTCTTTTGCTCTTCCTCCATTTCTTTTACTTCTTGCAGCCTTTGCAGGGTAAATTCAAACTTCTTCATTTCATCCTATGCCCATATTCATAAGCTCGCGCATCTTTTCCACCGTCGCCTCAAAAGGCGCCTCCTCGCCAATAGACTGCTTGAGCAAATTCAAAATCGGTTCGTGCAGCATGATAGCGCGGTCTACACGCGGGTTTGTCCCCTGCCTGTACGCGCCTATGCTGATAAGGTCCTGCACATCATTATATTCCGTCATCATATTCTTGATGAATGTAGCCATCTGCCAATGCTCCTCGGAAACAATATCCACCATAAGACGGCTTACACTGGCAAGGACGTCGATCGCCGGGTACTGGTTGTTGTTTGCCAGCTTGCGTGATAGCACAAAGTGCCCGTCCAATATACCGCGCACCGTATCAGAGATCGGTTCGTTCATATCGTCGCCGTCCACAAGCACCGTATAGATCGCCGTAATACTGCCTTTATCCGACGTCCCCGACCGCTCGAGCAATTTGGGCAGCATGGAAAACACCGAGGGCGGGAACCCCCTTGAGACGGGCGGTTCGCCTGTCGTCATGCCAATCTCGCGCTGTGCCTGCGCGAAGCGCGTCAAAGAGTCCATCATCAGCATCACTTTATAGCCCTGGTCGCGGAAGTACTCGGCAATCGCCGTACCTACCATAGCCGATTTCAGCCGCAAAAGCGCCGGCTGGTCGGATGTCGCGATCACAAGCACCGACCTTGCAAGCCCTTCCTCTTGCAAGTCTTTTTCCACAAAGTCCAGCACTTCCCTGCCACGCTCGCCCACAAGCGTGATCACGTTGATATCCGCTTGCGCGCGCCGCGCGATCATGCCCATCAGCGTACTCTTTCCCACGCCGCTCCCCGCGAAAATACCGATCCTCTGTCCCCCGCCCATCGTCAAAAGCGCATCGATGGGCCGCACGCCCAAGGGCAGCATTTCCTTTATCCTTTGCCTGTCAAGCGGGTTAGGCGGCGAATTCTCTATCGGATACGTGATTTCCGTTTGGAGCGGCCCTTTTTCATCCATCGGGCGGCCCAAAGCGTCCAGTATTCTGCCGCGCAGGGATTCGCCCACAGGCACGCGGTATTCCTCACCGGTCGCCACCACTTTGTTGCCCGCGCCTATCCCCGCGACCTGCCCAAAAGGCATCAAAAGCACGCTCTTATCGCGAAAGCCCACAACCTCGGCCATCACGGCGTCGCCGCCCATATGCGGGTAGATTTTGCAGATATCGCCCATCCGCACCATCGGCCCGTTCGACTCCACCGTAATGCCCACAACTTTGGTCACGATGCCGCTCATTTCAAGCGCCTCGGTCTTTAACACGATCTCTTTATACCGGCTGAGTTTCTTCTTCATAAGCGGCTTTACCCTGTGGAACCTTCCTCCAGTGCGCGCGAAAGGCGCGAGAGCTGCGTCTTAATACTGGCGTTTATCGTGCCAAATTCCGTTTCCACCACACACTCGCCGCTCTTAAGCGTTAGATTCTGCCTTACTTCCACCCCGGAGTTTTTCAGTTCCTTTACGATCTCGGAGTCCTGATCCGCAAACAACCGCTCGTATTCCGCCTTACTGACATTCACTATGATATCGTGCTGGTACCGGACTTTTGATAAAGTGTCGCGCACGATATTTAAAAACGCTTCATCCCCTTCATCCAGTTTCATCTTTATAATTTGCTCGGCAATAAACAGCGCGAAATCCTTTACGCTTTGCTCGATCTGGTCAAATATCTCTTCGCGCGCGCGCCCGAGCGACAGCACCACCGACTCCACAAGCTGCGATTCTTTTACCTGCTCTTCCCGCACAGAGGCCGACGCCTGCGCATACCCGTCTTCATATCCCTTTTTTTGGGCGTCTTCCTCGAGCTGCTGCGCTTTCATGCGCGCCTGTTCCAAAATATCGTCCGCTTGCTTTTTTGCCGCTTCGACCTTTTCCTCGAGCTTCTTCAACGCAAGCTGCTTTTTCGCCGCCTCGTCAAGCTCCCCTTCGGGCAGGTCTTCCTGTTCTGTTTTGGAAAGCTCCACCGGCTCGGTCCCGTTGTGTTCTATCAACTCCTCGAAGCCGGGCAGCTCCACCACGCTTTCCGGCTTGTCGCCGTCCGCCGCCAGCACATTTCCGTCTATTCTAAACAATGAGGGCATCTTCGTCTCCACCTCTGGCTATGTCGATCTCTCCGTCGTCTTCCAGCTTGCGAATCACGTTTACAATCTTCTGCTGGGCCTCTTCCACGTCACGCACGCGGACAGGCCCCATATATTCCATATTCTCCAGTATCGTATCGTGCAGTCGCGTCGATATATTCGCGTAGATCTTCTGCGCAATATCGTCTTCTTCGTTTGTGCCTTTCAGCGCCATTGTGAGCGTATCGTTATCTACCTCACGAAGCACGCGCTGCATTGCCTGGTCTGTAAGCTTCACAATATCCTCGAATATGAACATCCGCCTTCTGATCTCGTCCGCAAGCTCGGGGTCGTCCATCTCGATTTTTTCCATGATATGCTTTTCTGTTCCGCGGTCTATCGCGTTTAACATGGCGACGATCGTATCCACGCCGCCCACGGATGTGTTTTCTTCCTGCCCGATACTGGAAAGCTTGTGCTCTAAAATACGCTCGGCCTCCTTGATATATTCCAGCGAAGCGCGGCTCATATTCGCCACCCTTTCCACAACCTTTGCCTGCAATTCATCATTGAGCTCCGCAAGTATACTTGCGGCCTTACCCGATTCCAAATACGACAAAATGAGCGCAATCGTCTGCGGATGCTCATTTTTAATAAAATTACCAAGCTGCATCGCATCCGCCCTGCGCGCAAAATCAAACGGCCGCACCTGCAAGGAGGCCGAAAGCTTCCTGATAAGCTCATCCGCTTTTTCCTGCCCCACCGCGCTCATCAAAAGGTCGCGGGCGTAGTCGATGCCGCCTTCCGAGATGTACTTCTGGGCGACACAAATATCATAAAACTCCTCGAGCACATCATCCTGCGTTTCTTTATCAAAGGTTTGCAGAGCGGTGATGTTCAAAGTAAGCTGCTCTATCTCTTCTTCCGTCAGATGCTGGTATATCTGGGCGGAGGCGTCTTTTCCAAGAGCAACCATTAAAATTGCCGCTTTTTCACGTGGTGACATATCCTGTGCCAATCAAGTCTACCTCCTGCCGGTATAGTCATCCATCAGCCAGTTTCTTAAGATCTGGGCAATTCCTTCCGGGTTCCTCGAGACCAGCGCCTGCAACTGCCCCAGCGTCCCCGCCTCGTCCTGCCCCATAATATCGTCAATGGAGATCATCTCATCGGCCACAAGGTCTACCGGCCGGCGCTCCTGCTCTTCCAGCCACTTCATGCGCTGCGCCTCAAGCTCCATCTCCTTGCGCTTTTTCAGCGTGTTCATGATGAGCGTGATCACAATGATGATGCCGCCCAGCACGCCGCCTATCGTGATAATCCTCTGTATTAGGTTGTTCCGTTCCACGCGTTCAAGCGCCTCGGCCTGCTCGACCATCCGCTGTTGCAGCAGCGTATTTTGTTCAAACGGCATTGCGGAAACCGTGATCAAGTTTAAAGGAATGCCGACCGCGGTCGATATTTGCGTGCGCACCTGCTCCAGCACGTCGTCCATATTTTGGTCTGTATTGTCAAGTATCACCGTGGCGGACATCTCTTCGATCTTCCCTTCCGCCTGCTCTATCTGCTCACGCACTTCGTTCATCTCAGCGTTGATGCTTTCCACCGTTTTATAATAGACGCTGTTCTCAAGCTCCGCCTGGTCAACCTGGTATACGGGCGCGCCGCCGTTCGGGTCCATCCCGGGGATACCTTCCGCCGCGTCGCCGTATAAAATACGCTCAATTTCCCTATTCCTTGAAACAATACCGCCTATATTTTCCGCTTCACCGATCTCCGTTACGGGCGTCAGTGTAATAGATTCCGTCAGATGCTTGTCAAAATTTAGGCGAACATTCACATTCGCCGAAATCCGCTCCGGCCCGAACACCGGCGAAAGCAGGTTCATGATCTGCGTTTTGAATTGGTTGGACATGCCCATTTCCATATCAAGCCGCTTAGCCGCCGCGGTCGCGCCGCCGCCCGCGCTCATGTCGCTGCCGCTGTAATACTCCATCGTCGAATTATTAACCACAGTAACATTTTCCGGCTCGAGTGAAGTCACCGCGCCCGATACCAGTTCGCGGATCATGTTCGCGTCTTCCTCTGTGAAACTCTGCCCGGCAAGCGGTTCTATGCCAATCGTCGCGGAAGCGAACGCCTCGTTCGAATCGTCAAAAGCCCACTCGCTTTGTATCACTGGGTTCAGCATGACGGCGCTCTGCTTTACTTTAGCCGTATTGTTGATCATCGCCGTAAGCTTATCTTCCGCCTGGAACTGGTAAATGCGCTGTTTGTCCTCCGCTGTGGCCCCAAACGCCATTGCGTTGTCCATGTACAGTGAATTATTCAGGCCGGTGGTCGCGCCCGCCGTAGAGGAAGGCATCCCCTGCGCCGCCAATTCCATCCGCAGGGCAGCCGCCTGGTCTTCCGGCACCATGATCACGTTGTTTTCTGTCCTTATTTCCACCTGCTGCTCCGTCAGGTAGTCATAAATCGCCCCCGCCTCGTCCTGCGACAACGTAGAACCGGGAAACAGCCCGACATAATTGACCTGCCCAAGCAAAGTAGAGATCACACCGACCAGTATGATGGCAATCACAATAATACCAATAATCAAAATCTGCTGCGTAGTTTTCAGCTTTCTCCAGCCGTCGGTAAACCTTTTTAATGTATCAGTAAAATTGCCCAAAATGATACGCCTCCTTATACCAAACAGATACACATAAATAGATGCACTTAAATACCACTTCCCGCAAATAAGTGCATCACTCGCAAACTACCGCATCCGTGCTGTGTTTTCTATACTCTTCAGATGAGCACTTGCCTTTTGTTCGTTATTCAATTTTGTCTAAGCGCCCTTCGCCCCGCCGTATCCCTGGCAGCTCCCTTTCGCGCGGCAAAAGGCCATTTTCCTTTCTATTAATCAATATGTCAATATTCTATTGATATCCAATATAAGCGCAATCCCGCCGTCGCCCATCACGCTGCACCCGGCAAGGCCCTTTATCCGCCCAAACTGCCTGGTGATATAGATCGGCATCGGCTTGATTACCACTTGCTGCTCGCCCAGCAGCTTTTCGGCAAACAGGCAGGCCGAACCCGCCTCCGTTTCCACCAATACCATAATACCATCGTTGAAGCTTGTCGTCTCTGTCTTCACGCCAAAGACGTCATGCAACCGCACCACCGGGTAACACTCCCCACGTATCATGATCATTTCGTTGCCGTTCGGGTCCACAATGATCTTGTGCAGCTTAGGCTCAAGCGATTCGCGTATATTGAGTATAGGCACGATATACAGCGAGTCCCCCACCGATATCTTCATGCCGTTTAATATCGCCAGCGTAAGCGGAATATGCATTGTGATCGACGTACCCTGGCCTTCCACACTGTCCACAATAATGCTTCCGCCGATATTTTCTATATTCGTGCGCACAACATCCATGCCCACGCCGCGGCCCGAATACTCGGAAACCTGCTCTTTTGTGGAAAACCCGGGCATCAGCGTAAAGCCAAACGCTTCCTGGTCGGAAATTTCCTCTTCCGATTTGGTTGTCAGTCCACGTTCGATCGCCTTTTTAATGATAACCGACCTGTTCATACCTTTGCCGTCGTCTATCACGCGCACAACGACGTCGCCGCCCGAATTGAGGGCCTCAAGCGTCACCTGTCCACGCTCCGGCTTGCCTGCCTTCAGGCGCTCTTGCGGCGTCTCCATGCCGTGATCCATCGCGTTTCTTATCAGGTGCATCAGCGGATCGCCCAAGCTGTCGATAATATTCTTATCTACCTCGGTATCCTCGCCAATAATGACAAGCTCCGCGTTTTTCCCCGTCTTCTTGCTGATATCGCGCACAATCCTGCGCATTTTGTGGAATGTCGCGGCAATGGGCACCATGCGGATAGACATCACAATATCCTGCAGTTCGTCCGTCAGCTTCCGAAGCTGGCGCGCCTGCTTGTCAAAGTTTTCCAGTTTCAAATCCTCAAGGTCGGGGTTCTTTGTTACCATAGACTCCGTTGTAACGATCTCGCCCACCAGGTTCATCAACTTGTCTATCTTGTTAACATTCACACTGATAAAGCTCTGTATCGCCTTGGAATCGTCCTTTGCCGCCGGTTTTTGCGCCGCTGGCTTTTGCGCCGCCTTTGGGGCAACCGGTTTTTGCGCGGCGTCCGCCGCGGCGGGTGCAGCAACTACTACCTCATCGCTCTGCGGCGCGCCATCCGTTTCTTGCTGCGCCGGCTCCGCTTGCAGCTCTTCCTCAGGCAGCTCCACCTCGCTGAACTCATAGGTCTGCAAAAACATCGTTTCGGCAAGTTTTTGGCTGATAAGGTCTGTGTTGTGCTGTTTTGTTGTAAGAAATATCAATACGCCGTTTGCTATGATCTCCTCGTCGCAGTTTTCATTCAAGTCTTCCGGGAAGGTGACCATGCTGGAATACAGATCCTCAAGCGACATGATCACACCAAACGTGCGTACCGTTTCCATCTGGCATCCATCTTCAAATGTCAGTTTAATACGGTAGACCAGTTCATCCTCAGCAGGGGTAAGCCTGCTCAATATTTCGGCAAGCGGCTCTTCGGGGCGGCCTTGCGCCTCGTCGTCTTCTTCCTCCTGCGGGGCCGCCGTTATAACAGTATCCCCCGCCGCCGCGTCACCGGGCGCTTCCAGCGGAACGCCTTCCAGCAACCGTTTATAGATCGCCCGGATCTCTTCCACCAGTTCGTCCGCCTCGCCATCCGGCGCATTGCCCTGCTTTATTTTCTCTATTTCATCTTTAAAGAAATCTATCGAACGCAATACAACATCAAAAATACCTTCCCACTCAGCTTCGGGCGGCGCTTCCTCCCGAATTTTGGAGAACATATCCTCCACCGCGTGGGCAAGCGACGTAATCTTGTCATACCCCATCATTGCGGAAGAGCCTTTTATGGTATGCATAACCCGAAAGATTTCGTCGATTTCCGCTTTAGGTAAAACAGCTTCCCTTTCCCCGCTTAAAAGCACCTCTTCCAATTGTTCCAGAAGCTGGCTGTTCTCAAGAACATACATCTCAAGCATGGATTCATTTTCGCCCACCTGCTTTTCACCTCACTCATGTAATATCAAACAACTACGGCATAAATCACAAACAACCGGGTGACCGCCGCCCTTGCGGTTTACTTGAATTTGTTCAAGGCCGAAATAATGATCTCTTCCTTGAACGGTTTTACCACAAAGCCCTTAGCCCCGAGCATAACCGCTTCTTTTACCATAGCCTCCTGCCCCAGTGCCGATACCATGACGCAAACCGTCTGCGGCCTGATCTTCATGATCTCCCGCAAGGCGTCGATGCCGGATACTTCCGGCATGGTAATATCAAGCGTCATAATATCCGGCTGAAGCTCCTGGCATTTTTGTATTGCCTGCGCCCCGTTCTCTGCTTCGCCAACAATTTCAAAACCATTTTTTGTGAGCATGTTTTTGATTGTGAGCCTCATAAAAGCAGCATCATCCACTATTACCACTTTTTTCATTGCAATCCTCCCTACAACATTGTTGTGTTATATACCTGCGCGCCGTGCGATGCTATATTTTCTTCGCGCCTTTGCCTACTGTCCGTATCATGAGCATCCCGTCATTCGTATCCAGCTCGATCGTCCTGCCAAACTCTCCGCCCAAGTCTTCCGCGATGATCGGGATCCTCAGCTTCAGCAGCGCCATTTTACTGTTGAAAGCATTTCGTTCCCCCACCTTCAACGCGTCAGATTTCATCGCGCCGCCGAACATATGCGCCCCGCCGGCAAGTTTTGCGACTATGGTGGCTTTTCGCGCCCCCGCTTTTATCATCCGCTCGTACAGTTCCACCACGCCCGTGTCGGCAAACTTCGCCCGGTTGGTGCCCCCTGCGGCGTTTCTGGAATCGGGCAGCACCACATGCACCATACCGCCGACTTTCGTCGCTTTATCGTATAGACAAACACCAACACAAGACCCCAGGCCGAGCGTTGTAATATTCTGCGGGCATTTAACTACATCTAATTCTGCCATGCCGATAATTACAGGTTTCATTTACATATTCAGCGCTTTCTTCAACTTTTCTAACGATTCAATGGTAGGAATCAAGAAAAAATGACCGTGAATACATTCAGCCGCACCTCCAAACTGTGTATCCAACATTAAAACGGACTCACCGACTTCCCCGTAAACCAATGCCGGCACATTCATAATTGCCATGGCCATATCCGCAGTCATAGCGGGAATAGAGATATCTATCCTCATGCCCGTCATCTCTGAGATTGCCGACAAATAAGAGCCCGCCAATATATTGGTAACTTCCTTCAACAGGTCAAAGTCTTCCAGGTTTATCCCGTTCTCTATGCTGACATCCTGGCCCATCAGCGCTTTTACCGTCTCCACAGAGTCTTCCAGTTCCTGCGCCAAAAGGATATAACCCTCCATGTCATCCTGGAGCTGCACTAAAATACCCAAGATCACATGCTCGGGGTCGCCGATAATATTCGTCATTTCGGAAAACTGGATCAACTCACACCGCGGCACATTGATTGTCACGGTTTGCCCAAGCATCTCTGACAGTGCGGAAGCAGCATTACCGGCGCCAATATTGCCTATCTCTTTTAGCAGATCCAAATCAGCTTCGTTAATGTTCATGCCCATATCTATTCTCCATTTCAGAACGGCATAAACCGCCGTAATTTGCTAAATCTCATCGAACCTTCTGAGTAGACGAACGGAGGGAAAGGCACTTTGTTTGCCGTCCACCCCTTCTCCACCCGAGCATGCCTGACTCAATCAGCACACAAAGCTTAGCTATATTATAATATCCTATTTGCAAATATAAATCAATAGAAGTTTTGGTTAGATTTGAGCGGGTCATTTCAGGTAACCACTGATTAAAGCGAGTTCGTGGATTTCCGCGCAGTTTTTATTCGAGGCAGTTTCGGCAGGTTCCGTTCCTCGCGACGCGCAGAGTGGGTTATAGGCAGCGCCGCCATGTGTCTTTGCGGACCTTTTTCGGGCGGCAGGTGGGTGAGGTTGGCCTGTGGCCCGGTTAAACATGTCCGCCCAAATACGAACTCATGTTCTATTGTACAAATATCTTACGTTTGCTTTTTGGTATTCCTATTGGGGGTGCGAAACGAGCGCGCCCCGATGGGCGATGCAGCGAGTGCAGCACCCGCTGAGTATGAGACGAGGGCAAACGCCGCAAGGCGCGCCGCCCGAACCCATA
>DOMW01000064.1:0-8613 GCA_003510345.1 Clostridiales bacterium
CTGACTTTTTTTGACGCTTACAAGGTAATGCCTCTTGGCCCTTGGACAAAATCATTCGCGGCAAATAAGTGGGCAGGATATGTTTTTGCACGACATGATCTAGTACCGCTTATTAATCTTGCATCCAGAAATTATTTGTTGCAAAGGTATAGCATTGCCTTTAAAGATGAATATAAATATGCCTATCTGAAAACAGAAGAAGTGAATAAGGCCAAGTTATACGATGAAATTTGTGGATAGTTTTGAATACCATCAACATTAGTATTATCCATATAACATCCATTCGATATCATATATAAAAATTTACAGAGAAGCCAAATAGTCCTCAAAAAACTGAACACCCGCTTCTCAAGGCACCCCCTCCCCGTCTGTGCCTTTTCCCCCCAAAAAAGAAGGTAGGGGAACTCCTTCGAGAAAGTATTTGAAACTGCTTTGTTCCACAAACCGGTTTGCCAAATGTAATCTCGCGCGAAATGAAACGTCATGCGTTATCTAACTCATTACCACTTGAACAAACGGCTGTGGTTATAGCCTTTCGTAAAACGTCTAGCGTTAGGATGTGAAGACTAATCCACAGCGTCTGTAAAACAATATCCCATACCTTGTGTATGGACAATAAGTTTTATATGGTTCTTATGCAAAAACCATAAATCTATAATACGAGGAGTGAGCGAAATGTTACAACTAACGTACAGCGTGGGCAAGGATGGAATGCTGTATCCCGACATGGAAATGGGCGCGCAGCCGGAAACACTGAGCAAATACGGATGGATGCGGAAGCGCTTCTTGAAAGAACACCAAAACGGCCTGTACACGAGCCTGCTGACCGAGGGAACGTTGGACAAACATTGCAGGCAGATTTAGGAGCAGGCGGAGACGCGCAAAGACGCGATCGTGGAGGAACTGAGGAAACAAGCGCCGCCGCTCATAACGGAGGACTTTCTGGCAATAGTGCGGTACAACAACCAGATCAACGACCAGGCGGAAGAGATCGTGCTGCGCGAGATCGTATACAGCATGACCGTGTAGAACAGCCACAGAAACTGGAAGAACCGGTTGATGAAAATTCAGCCGGTTTTTCTTTTTCCGGCGAGATCACACAGGAAGATATCGACAGCGCCCTGCTGGCAGGAAGCCATGTTGTGGGCGGCAAATTCCGGATTTACCAGCAATTTGCCAAACAGGAATCCAACGCCGATAGCCGCAGGCATTGAAATTGTTCATTTCAATGCACCGTGGAGCTTCGCAGAATGTTCTTCTTGGCAGCAAGGATCGCAGAATGTCGGCATTCTGCACCTTGTTGAGGGAAAATCCCCCACCCCCCAGCGCCTTATGGCGCTAATTTTATTTTAAGGAGTTAAAAAAATGCTAAAAAGACAATTGCGTGTCGAAGCGAGGTTCGACGAATCCGAATACTTTCAGCTTCACCGAAACGCCCAGCAGATCGGCAATTCGGTGTCGGCATACATCCGCCGGTGCTGCCTGAGTGACGCAAAGGTGATCGTGATCGACCGGCGCGTTATACGCGATGTGTACCGCGAGATGAACGCCATTGGCAAAAACATCAACCAAATAGCGAAGATCGCCAATTCCGACCGGCGCATCTCCCCTGCCAGCATCGACAGGGCGGAAGCAATGCTGGAAGAAATCTGGCGGGTGGTTGACGAGCAGTTGGGAGGGATCAGAAGCAAGAGGTAAGAGGTAGCATTTGGCGTAAAAGACGGCAGCGATGAAGAATCTGACTGTTAAGGCGGGCGGGTTCCAAGTCGATTATTCTTACACGTGGAAAAATATTTTAAGAAATTATATTGTGAGGGTTGAATTTGGGCTGCCCTCAGTGTGGATAGGTGAACGGATTTTTTTATCCGTTCACTTGTACATTGAAAATTTCATAGGTGCGTATCGGATACAGACATACCGAAGGCGAGCAGGGGTATAAACAGCGCCGTGACCCTAATGGGTAGCGATTTGTGTTTATACCGGGCGCATGGTGGCGCGTGTGCCTTGCCAAGACCCGGACGTATATAATGATACTTCCGTCCAGCCACAGCCCTGCCGGAAAGCAGGATCACGCAATGGGGGCGGCCCGCAGAGAACCTGGGGGAAGCGGTCGCGAGGCGACTTTCTTATGACATGTGCGCCGCACATGGTCTGATGGCATCAGTTTTATTACTTTTCAGCACAGAGATTGCGCGTATGAACTGATTTTTACGGCAGATAAAAATTTGTAATCTGTTTATGATGGACAACATAAGAGAGAAGGTGAAGTTGTGTTTACTGATTATCCTGATCTGTTGAGCGTAAGCGAAGTGGGGAAAATACTCTATATTAACTACTACATCCCGATCATGCTGGCGACGTACTATGGGCTGACGCGCAGCGAGGTGTTGGGCCTGCGGTGGAAGAGCATCGATTTTGAGAAGAGCATCCTCCGCGTGGAGCACAAAGTCGTCCCGGAAACGATCGATGGGAAACTGGTGATTATGGCTTCCGACAAGCTGAAGACGGACGCCCGCCGCCGGACGCTGCCGTTGATCGAAGTGGTTGCCAATGAACTGAAAGCCGAACAAGAGAAACAGCGGCTCAATAAGAAAATGCTGAAGAAAGCCTATAATACAAAGGATCAGGAATATGTCTGCGTAGATGCTACCGGAAAACTCTTAATGCCCAACACACTTTCCAAGCATTTCAACCTGGTGCTGACAAAGAACGGGCTGCGGACTATCCGGTTCCACGACTTGCGGCATACCTGCGCCAGCCTGCTGGTGGCCAACGGCGTATCCATGAAACAGATACAGATTTGGCTGGGACACAGCAACTATTCCACCACGGCGGATGTGTACTCACATTTGGAATCGACGGCGCAACTGGAATCGGCAAACTGCATCGAACGGGTACTGAGCAAAACAGGGGTACACGACTTTTGACTTCTAAGGATTTTCTAACGCAATTTCTGGCGTGTTTTGTACTTTTTGCAACACGATGAAGATTCCAAGCGCAAAAGAAAAACCCTCAGAAACCGCAGTATCAAAGGGTTTTGGCGGAAAGGGAGGGATTCGAACCCTCGGTAGGGTATTAGCCTACACACGATTTCCAGTCGTGCGCCTTAGACCAGCTCAGCCACCTTTCCATGACTTTTTAGCTATTCAGTTTTGATGCACATCTGGTAGAAAATCCTTAGAATTCTCTAGCGGATAAACACCGTTTTGGTTGATGGTTGTGCGGTTTTTGACGTCTTGGTCAACCGGTTTTCCAATCGTGCGCCTTAGACTAGCCCGGTGATACCTCCGTTACCATCTTCCTACGTAACAAGAGCTATTCTAACATAAAACATTTGATGTAACAATAGTTTTTTGCGTTTACTGTGTCTCCGCGAAAATAACGCGCGGGTTGACATACCGTCCTCTTTTCCGCATGTCTTTTTTATATTGTATCGCCTGCGCCGGACACCGGTGTAAACACGCGAGGCAGGTTTCGCACCGCGCCTTCACCCATCTTGGGGAACCGCCTTCCACGCGAATAGCGCTCACAGGGCACACACGCTCGCACTGCCCGCAACCGGTGCACGCACCGTCCGCATAGAACCGGCTCGTATCACGCGGGTACATGCGCTGTGCGATCGGCGAAACCAAGGGGTACAATGGCCCCTTACTCTTATTATAATCCCCGGTCTTACCGCTCTTTATGAGCGCCGCAAATTTTGCCAGCTTGCCGTCCGCGGCGTTTAAAAGGCGCTCCACTTTTTCCGGCCCGGGCATGGTAAACTCCGGCACATAGTTGCTCCCCATGCGTACGGAAAACTTGTATCCGGCTTCTATTCCGCACTTCGCCAGCGCTTTTTCGAGGTCTTCGCAAGCCGTGCCGGTTGCGCCGCCCCCCGTCGCAAGAATAAATGTGCGTTCGGGCGCCGCGCCGTTTATAGTCAGCCCGGCGGTAAAACGCGGCAGGATATCCGGAAGCCCCCAATAGAAGATGGGGAATACAAAACCGACATATTCACCTGGCTGTGCGGTGAACGTGAGCGGGCCTTGCCGAAGCAGGTTTGGAATGGAATACATGTCGCCTCCCAGTTGTTTTTGCAGTGATTGCGCAGCATACAGACTATTCCCGGTGGCAGTAAAATAAAAAATCATGGTTTGCTCCTTTTTCGTGTCGGTGTCACACTTGTGCCACCTGGTTTATGATGATACAATAGCATAGAGAAAGAGGGAAATCTATAGGTTGACTCACATTGGAGGATGTGTGACATGCAGGAAAACACGCAGGATAGCTCCCGCCGCGCAATGGGAGAAGCGCTTTTTACATTGATGGCAAATGACGAATACCAGAAAATAACCGTACTTGAAATCTGCCAGCACGCAGGGCTCTCCCGGCGCACGTTTTACCGGCATTTCCGTACAAAAAAAGACGTTTTAAATTATATGCTGGGGCAGCTTCTGCAAGATTTTATCATAGAATTTGGCAGCGAGAGCCTCTCGTTTGAGGAAGCGGTCATGGGCAGCTTTACTTACTTTTATAAACATCGGCAACTGCTTACGTTATTTCTCAGGCACGGGCAGTTTCATCTGGTCACACGCATACTGGAAGATTATATGCGAAACGCATGCACACAAGAAAGAGCACGGCTTATGGATCAACCGGGCATGGCGTGTTATTTTGATAGCTACATGGCGGGCAGTTTAAGCGCCGTGCTTAGGCTTTGGGTAAAAAACGGATTTGATAAACCCCCGGCGGAACTGGCGCGCTTTACCCTGTCGCTTAACAAGTGTGCGGAAATAAATTAATTTGTTGTAAGCATCTCCGACAAAAAACAAACGCAAGATTTTTGAACAATCCTGCGTTTGCTTTTTTATCTGGAATAATTACGCGCTTGTGTGCGCTTTTTAGGTTTTACCTGAAATCAGGCTACAGATTTTCTCTGCCACGCATCACACGGAAGAGCTTCTGCGCGTCGCCCATGTTGATGCCTGCCGAAGTGCCCGCGAACACATCGCCCGCAGCTCTTTGCGCGCCAGTCAGGGGTTCGCTGCCCCGCGCGCCGCGGAACAGCTTCTGTACGTCGTCCATGCGCACCATACCGTCGCCTCCTTGGGCAGAACCCGCGACCAGGTCGCCCCTTATGACTACTGTCAGCGTATCGACCGGGTTATCGGCGTCGTCGTACAGGGTCATGGTCATACCGGTGCCAATGGGCGTATCGGGCGCCGCATCCGTACCGTCGGCGTTCTTCACACCCAGCGTATAGCCGATGACATGATTGAACAGGTATGGCAGAATTTCCGCCGTGGGGGGGGGAGACTCGCCGGATATACCCATAAGCGCCGTAAAGCCGTAAAGCAGGCCACCGCTGGCCGTAACGGGGCTGCTCTCTCTCACGAGGTCTTCCAGTTTGGGGGGTGGGGGCCTTTCGCCCGGGTCGTCGCTCACGGTGATGGTCAAATAATGCGCTTTTTTGTACATTTCGTCCGCGTTTGGTGGTTCTATCTCCAGTGTAAACGTATTACTGCCCATGGCAAGGGCAAGGTCTCCCGATTCATTGGCATTATATGATACCCATACCGTGCTGGTTTCAATTACGCCGGATGCGCTCCTTAGCGTGACAGGGCAAATCGGGTTGTTTAGGCGAAAGCGTAAATACGACGTATCCTTATCCTCGCTGGCCACCGTGCCGTTGAAATTGACTCCGTCGGCGCTCGTCATACGCACGGGTTTTTTGCCCCCGAGGATGTACAGTTCATAATCCCCATCCGCATCCGTTGCAATGGAAGCGTCGTAGGGGTCGAAATTTACCGTGATGTTGTACGTCTTTGTGTATGCCGCGCCCAAGCTGTGCGGCGTTACCTCCAGCGTGAACTGATTACTTTCAAGGGGGGCGGGTACATCGCTTACCGAGATGCCCCTGCTGGGAAAAAAATCCGATATCGGTATCTCTTGCCCGGCCGCGTCCCTCAGCACAGCCGCGGAGATTGCGTTATTGAATAGTATAGAGAGCGATATCGGCTGTGGCTGTGTATACAGTGTACCGCTGAAATTATTCCCATCGGCGCTCGTCAAATATGTATCGCTATAGAAAGCGAAAACATGTATCATGTAACCCACCGCATGTTTAGGAATGAAAAAGTCGTTGGGGGCGGGCGCCTCATAATTTATGGTGAGGTGGTATGTCTTTCGGTAAGTCGCATCCCCGCTTTGCGGCGTTACCTCAAGTGTGAATTGGTTACTCCCAGTAGTTATAGGTATATCGGACGAGGAGAAATAATACGAATTGGCGCTACTTACTATCTCTTGCCCTGCCGCGTCTTTCAGCGTGGAGGTGGAATAGAGGTCGTGGAACGAGACCCATATCCGTGTATCGGAAGGCGACGATGTCGTCCCGGTGAAACGCAGCCTATCGGCGCTCCACTCCATGCTGTCTCCGTTGTTGATGTATATTTGCGTCAGGGTGATATCATTCGGGTCAGGCACCTCACAGCTTAGATCCACGTTGTAGGTCTTTTTGTGCACCGGGTTTCCGCTTCTCGGCGTCACCTCCAGTGTGAATTTGTTGCTCCCGGCGGAAAGGGGCGGGGGTGACCAGCTGTAGCTGTATTCGCCGCTTTCTTCGTACACGACCTGCCCGGCCGCGTCTTTCAAGATTACGGTGCAAAACGGGCTGTTGGTGTCCAGTTCCAGTGACGCTTCCGCGTCTATTACTGTTCCTCCGCTGTAATTGACTCCGTCGCCGCTCCACATGGGGCGGCTGCCGCCCCCGCTTACGGGCTGTGCCCGCAGTCCTTGGTCTGGCGCGATGGAAGCGTCGTTCATGAAGTCGAAGATGGAGTTTATGGTCAGGTTATATGTTTTTTTATAGGCCGCGTCCCCGCTGGGCGGCAGCACCTCCAGCGTAAATTGGTTGCTTCCGGCCACGATGGGCAGGGCGTCCGTGTTAAACAGGACCCCGGCGACAGATACGCCTACTTCCCGGCCATCCGTGTCTTTCAACGTGGCAGTGCAAAGTGGGTTGGTGAAAGATAAGGACAGCCGTGTGTCACCGTAGGCCGCCGAACCGTGGAAGTTTACCCCGTCATCGCTCCTCATACGGGTGGTTCTGGAACCCCCTAAACCGGAGGAATCGAGAGTCAGCGCAGGGTTTCCCTCGGCATCCGGCACGATGGATGCGTCGTTTGTGTCGAAGTCTGCAACATTTATAGTAAGATTATATGTCTTCATAAACGACGCATTCCCGCTGCGCGGCGTCACCTCCAGCGTGAACTGATTGCTCCCGGGCATAAGGGGCAGGAAGTCTGTGTTGAATCCAATGTAGAGACTGGAATTATAGAAGACATATTTCTGTGCGTCTATCTCGTTCCCTGCCGCGTCCTTCAAAGTGGCGGTAACGGGGTTGCTAAATTGTACGTAGAACTCTGACAGAGGGCCGGTCTCCGCGCTGAAATTGAACCCGTCGGCACTTTCCATGAACACTGTGTGCATATTGCTAAAGCTGGAATCCCATGTCTTGAGGCTCATTGAGTAGTTCCCAAAAGCATCTATGTCTATGGAAGTGTCATTCAAGTTGTCAATGCCGGAATAGAACATCAAATTGTACGTTTTTTGGCGCGACACGTCCCCGCTCTGCGGTATTACCTCGAGCGTGAACTGATTGTTCCCGACGGTTAAGGGCAGGTAGTGTATGTCAAAGCCACTTCGGTTAAAAGTTACTTCAATTGGAACATCCGCCCCGGACGCATCCTTCAGCGTGACGGCGGAAACAGGGTTGTTGAAGATACCCCGCACGGTTGGCGTCATTAAAGTTACTTTCCGACTGAAGATATAGTTAACCCCGTCATCACTCTGCATCTCAGTGGTGAGAAAAGCGTTGTCGCTGCTGTAGTTGGAGAGGTAGATATTTTGAATAGAAGTATCATTCGGGTCGTCCGCCGCCTGCGCCGCCTGCTGTGGCTGTGCATGCCCGCCGCCCGCTATGGCCGAGTCTATGCCGTCCGCTTCGCGGTGTACAGTCAGCGTATACTCTATCGTTTGCCCGCCGCCTGTAAGGCGCACCCAAAACACATTGTCGCCCTCAATAAGCGTCACTGCCGCGCCTTCTTCGGCATACGGGGCGTACACGCCCTCCGTAAGGGCAAGCTCGACCGTCTCCGCGCCCCCCGCCGTAAGCAGCAGTTTGTGCGCCGCGCCCGCTACCTGCGCGCGGGCCGTTTTATCGGCGTTGTTTATTTCCGCCGACACAGAAATACCGTCCGCCACAAGCGCCGCGTCCGCAAGCGTCGGCTTCCTGGGCGGCGTTTCCGCCGCCAATGCGGACGTGGTGGCACAAAACATCAGCAATAAAGCCAGCAACGCCGCGGTTAGCTTCTTTGTTTTCTTCATTCCGTACCCCTTCCTTTTGATGCAGTATTTATTAGCTAATGAAGCGAGGGTTACATGGAATTAAAACACAAGGTGCTTTAATTTGTGAATAGTACAAGCATTTTCATCTGTTGTAATATTTTATAACATTGTTGCATTTCGTGCAATATACAGAGTGTCAAAAAACCTAAAATACAGTAAAAATTTGATACTCTGCGCAGGCTGTCAAGAAAGGCCTAGGTGTAAGGAATCGCATAACCACGCGGG
>DOMW01000064.1:8626-8829 GCA_003510345.1 Clostridiales bacterium
CGTGCCTTTATTGACAGCCTGATTATTGCATTTCGTGCAATATATTCTTGAATATAAGAAAAGTATCCGGGATTGGCCACGAAGTTGGTCGCGCTATTGGATCAGCGGTTACCTACTAAAACTCTTCATAAACGCAAAACGGCCACTTCCGGCGGCAGGGGGAACAGAGACTGAACAACGGAATGCAAGTAATCACAGCCATA
>DOMW01000064.1:8835-12860 GCA_003510345.1 Clostridiales bacterium
TATAGTACTATAATCTGGAATAATTCTGCAATGGTTTGGAAAGGGTCAGTGGAACACAGTATGAAATATGGCTATTTTGACAACGACAAGCGCGAATATGTGATAGACCGCGTGGATGTTCCGGTTTCATGGACGAACTATATCGGTACGAANNTTTGCATGAAATACGGTTATTTTGACAATGAGCGCCGCGAATATGTGATCGAGCGCGTGGATGTGCCCGTTTCGTGGACGAATTATATCGGCACGAAGGACATGTGCGGCGTATTTAACCATACGGCGGGCGGGTACTTGTTCTCTGGATCGCCCGAATACCACCGTATTACGCGCTTTAGGCAGAACGGCGTGCCTATGGATTTTCCCGGGCACTATGTTTATATCCGCGATAACGCGGACGGGGAATATTGGTCCGTATCGTGGCAGCCGGTGGGCAAACCGCTGGACGAGGCAAAGTATACATGCCGCCACGGGCTTTCCTACAGCACGTATACCTGCGACTATAAGGATATTTCGGCGGTGCAGACGCTGTTTGTGGCGGAAGACGACCCGGTGGAGATCTGGGATGTGCGCCTGCAAAACAACGGCGGCGCGCCGCGTGCGCTTTCGGTGTTTTCTTATCTGGAATTTTCGTTTCACCAGATAGATATGGACAACCGCAACCTCCAGATGAGCCTGTACGCGGCGGGCTCGGCGTGGAAACAGGGGTGCGTTGAGTATGAGCTGCACTATGAGGAAGACAGTTACCAGTTTTTCACGGCAAATTTTGAGGCGGACGGGTATGACTGCGTGCGCGATACGTTTATCGGGCCGTACCGCACTGAGCGAAACCCCGTTGCGGTGGAGCGCGGCGAATGCCAAGGCTCGGCCGAACTGGGCGGCAACCACTGCGGCGGCCTGATGAAAAAAATAACGCTCGCCCCCGGTGAGGAGGCGCGGCTGCTATTTTTGCTGGGCGAGGGCGACGCACAAAACGGCGTGGCCATGCGCAAAAAATATGGGAACGCGGCGGCGGCGGACGCGCAGTTTGAAAAGCTGAAGGGGTTTTGGGATGATAAGCTTTCCAAGCTGGCGGTGAAGACGCCCAGCGAGGATATGAATACGCTGGTAAATATCTGGACACTGTACCAGAGTGAGATAAATGTAATGTTTTCACGGTTTTCCTCCTTCATAGAGGTGGGTGGGCGCACGGGGCTCGGGTACCGCGATACGGCGCAGGACGCCATGACGATCCCCCATTCTAACCCGGAAAAATGCAGGAGCCGCATTTTGGAACTGCTGCGTGCGCTCACAACCACCGGCTATGGACTGCACCTTTTCGAGCCCGCGTGGTTTGAAGAACGCAAGCAGCAGAGCTTTAAATCGCCCACGGTGATCCCCGCGTTTTCGGTGGAAAGCCGCGTGCACGGCATATGCGATGCCTGCTCGGACGACGCGCTGTGGCTGATCGGCGCCATTGTGAATTATATAAAGGAAACGGGCGAGTTCGCCTTTGCCGATGAACAGGTGACCTACGCGGACGGCGGGGCGGGCAGCGTTTACGAGCATATGACGCGTATATTGGATTTTTCGGCGCGCGAAACGGGCCAAAACGGTATCTGCAAGGGGCTGCGCGCCGACTGGAACGACTGCCTGAACCTAAGCGGCGGCGAAAGCGCGTTGGTGAGTTTTTTGCTGTGCTGGGCGTGCAGGCAGTTTGCGCAACTGGCGGATTTTCTGGGCCGAAGAGAGGACGCGCGCAAATACGCGCAGGTCGCGGACAATATGGCAAAGACATGTGAGGATGTGCTGTGGGACGGCGCATGGTACCTGCGGGGCTTTACGGCGGACAACCGCAAGATAGGCACACATACGGACACGCAGGGCAGGGTGCACCTGGAGAGCAATACATGGGCCGTGCTTTCGGGAGTGGCAAAAGGCACGCGCGCGCAAAAGTGCATGGATGCCGTCTACGAGTACCTGTATACGGAGTACGGGCTGATGCTGAACGCGCCGCCGTACACAAAGGTGGACGACGGGATCGGGTTTATGGCGCGCGTGTACCCGGGCGTCAAGGAAAACGGGGCGATATTCTCGCACCCGAACCCGTGGGCCTGGGCGGCGGAAGCGATGCTGAAAAACGGCGACCGCGCGATGAAATATTACAACGCGCTTTCCCCGTATGGGCAGAATGATAAAATAGAGGTGCGGCAGTCCGAACCATATTCTTACTGCCAGTTTGTAATGGGCAAGGCGCACACGGCGTTTGGCCGCGCGCGGCATCCGTTTATGACGGGCACGGGCGGCTGGGCCTATTTCAGCGCCACGCAGTATATGCTGGGCGTCCGGCCGGACTTTGGCGGGTTGGTGGTAGACCCCGGCCTGCCGCCGGGCTGGAAGGAGACGGCGGTAAAGCGCGTGTTCCGCGGCGCGATATATGATATTATGATCAAAAACCCGTCGGGCGGCAAAGTGGTGGTGAATCTATTGGTAGACGGGCAGGCGGCGGAAAAGATACCGGTGTTTGAAGCGGGCACGCGGCATTCGGTAGAAGTGATTCTAGGTTAAGGAGAAAGATATGATCGAATTTGGAACGGGCGGCTGGCGCGCCGTTATAGGAGACGGATTTACAAAAGTGAATGTGCAATTGCTCTCGTCGGCGCTGGCGGATATGCTGCTCGGCAAGCAGGAGGCGGCAAGGGAAATCTGTATCGGTTACGACAGGCGGTTTTTGTCGGATATCGCGGCGCGCTGGGCGGCCGAGGCGATTGCGGCGAAAGGGGTGCGCTGTCATATGATAGACAGGGAAGCGCCCACGCCGCTGATCATGTTTGCGGTGAAGGAGCTTAATGTGCCGTATGGCATGGCGGTGACGGCCAGCCACAACCCGGCGGTCTACAACGGTGTGAAGGTGTTTACGCAGGGGGGCAGGGACGCGCTGCAATCCGTTACCGACGAGATCATGGAATGGATCGGCCGCCTCTCTGACTCGGATATCCCGGCGATGGAGTATGACGAGGGGCTGGCAGCGGGGGTCATCGACGAGATCAACCCGCTGAATGACTATATCGACAGCATCATGGCGATGGTCGATATGGACACAATAAGGAAAAAGCGCCTGAAGATCGCCCTCGACCCGATGTATGGCGTAAGCCAGACTTCGCTGCGCACCATACTGATGACGGCGCGCTGCGACGTACTGGTGATCCATGACCGCCACGACACGCTGTTCGGCGGGCGGCTGCCCGCGCCCAACAGCAAGACGCTGGCTTCGCTCTCCACATTTGTGACGGAAAACAAGTGCCATTTCGGCATCGCGACGGACGGCGACGCTGACCGACTGGGCGTGATAGACGACCGGGGCGCGTTTTTGCACCCCAATCAATTGCTGGTGTTGCTGTATTATTACCTTTCAGAATATAAAGGCTGGCGGGGCGCGGCGGTGCGCAACATCTCCACCACGCACCTTTTGGACAGGGTGGCGGAAGCGTATGGGGAAAAGTGCTATGAGGTACCGGTGGGGTTCAAGCATATTTCCTCCAAAATGGAGCAGACGGACGCGCTGATCGGCGGGGAAAGCTCGGGCGGGCTTACGGTGCGCGGGCATATCCACGGAAAGGACGGCATTTACGCCGCGGTGCTGCTGACAGAAATGGTGGCGGTGACCGGCAAGAGCATCGCCGAGTTGTATCGTGAAATATTGGCGCGCTTTGGCGAGGCGTTTACGGCGGACGCGGAGTTTTTGATCAAGCCGTCGGACAAGCAGGCGCTGGCCGAGCTATTGTTTGAAGACAAGGCGCTGCCCGATTTCGGCGGGATGCCTGGCGTGAAGCAGGTCTCTTATCTGGATGGCTGCAAGGTGTATTTCGAAAATGGCGGATGGGCCACGGCGCGGTTTTCCGGCACGGAGCCGCTATTGCGTATTGGCAGTGAAATGCCTGCGCAGCAGCAGGCCGACGAGGCCGTCGCGCGGTTCAAGGCGCTGGTCGGTTCGCGGTTTGAGATGCTTTAGGGTGCGGCGGCGCCCCCTAGGTAAGCGCTGATTAAAT
>DOMW01000064.1:12937-13069 GCA_003510345.1 Clostridiales bacterium
CGCTATTTAATCAGTGGTTACCTGGGAACGGAACTTGCCAACACTGCCACGAACGAAGGCCGCAGAGGAATCCCCGAGTTTAAATATGAGGGCAAATAGAATCTGAACCCGCCCCTGCGCCGTTGATGAAAT
>DOMW01000245.1:0-1475 GCA_003510345.1 Clostridiales bacterium
CGCCTGCGTTTGCCCGGGCGTTTCGCCCTGTGTTGCCGCGGGCGTAGGCGCAGGCTCGGGCGTCGCCGTGGGTATGGGTGCTGCCTCATCCGGCAGGGGCGCTACGAGAGCGGGCGTATCCGGCGCGCCGAAGAAATAGCGCTGCACATCCAGCCGGATGGTGGTAAGCAGACCCAGCTTATCCGCCGATTGCGTCATTTCGCCCATTTGGTAGTAGTAGGAGTAAGGGGAAAAGAAACCCGTCCCGGCGGCAAACAGGCTGCCGATACCTATAAACTGTACCAAAATGGCGGCGGCCGCGGCGATGAGCGTCGTCTTTAGCGAGCGGGAAAAAGCGATCCTTTTACATACAAACAGGTACAGCACACCGGGCAGCGCGATGAGCGCGATAAACGGCCACACGCGCGCCAGCGTAGTCCAAATGGTGTCGCCGTATTGCAGCGCATCGCCACCATGCAGCATGGAAAATATGGAAAGCAGCGTGTTGAATATGGAATAATAGAATATTTGCAGTATGTACAGCGCCATCAAAAGCCCCATAAACACATGGGAGACCACAAACCCCGCCTTTGCCGGCACAAGGAAACAGAGGGCGGTGGCAAAAAGGGCGACCGCGCCGGAAAACAGCGCGATGAACAGCAACCCTATCCCCCAAAAAGGTATACCGAAAATGAGTCGCGCCACGCATTCGTAAAATATAATAGAACACCAGAAAAAAGCAAACAGCCAGAGCGGACTGTGCTTCCACTGCTTTATTTCTTTTTTTGTCTGCTGTGGTTCTTCTTCGGTGTCTTCCTGTTGTTTTAATAGCTCTTGTTCGTCTTCCACGTTTCACTCTTTTC
This sequence comes from Clostridiales bacterium, assembly GCA_003510345.1. GTDB lineage: Bacteria > Bacillota > Clostridia > Christensenellales > Christensenellaceae > UBA5399. The sequence continues at coordinate 843 of DOMW01000245.1, forward strand.
TATACAAACACAAGCAAGGGCGGCGTCAGTTACCGCCGCGGAAAAAACCGGTTATGGAATCAAAGGCGGATTGAGACGAAGAGAGCGCCACCTCTCCAAACGCTTCGCCAAAAAGCGTGAAGTCTTCCGCAAACCCGGCGGGTACTTCAAACAGCAGCACGGCGGTGACATCCGGCGATTGCCCCGCGTCGGAAGCCGCCCATGTAACGGATTTGCACGGAACCGTCTCCGCACCGTCCGAAACGGTGACCCTCGCACTGTTCACATCAAAAAAAGTGCGCTGCATTTGATCCATATCGGGCCTTGCGCCCTTTGCCTGCACGAGCAGAAACCGGTTGCCCTGCGCGGGGGCCTGCCCCGCGTATTCTTCTTCCACGCGAACGCCGGTCACTTCATAGCGGGTGTCGCCCGCCTCGATAAAGACCGCCTCGGCGCACCCTGTGAGCGTAAGGGCAAGCGCCGCCGCAAGGATGAGTATAAAACCAAATTTTTTATTCATTGCGCTTTCGCCTTCCAAGTATTTCATATCGGGCAAGAACCCGAAAATATCTCAGAGTGTCAAAAAACCTAATGCGTTATAAAGTTTTGATACTCTGATCAGGCTGTCAAAAAAGGCCCAGGTGCAAGGAATCG
>DOMW01000245.1:1507-4449 GCA_003510345.1 Clostridiales bacterium
TCGTGCCTTTATTGACAGCCTGAATATCTTTTTAAATAATACAGCGGCAGCTTGAAAAAAGCAACTGCATTGCGTATGATAATAGCATGAAACAGGAAATTTTACAAAAAGCATTGAAAAATCCATTTTGTGACGCGCGGTTTACCAAAACAGAGGAAGGTAAAACGCTGCTGTTGCTTTTTGCGCCTTACCGCACCGAAAAAAGCGCGCCGCGCGAAGGGTTTGTGCGCATCTCGGCTTTCTATCCGGCGGCGCAGCAAGCTTATTTGAGCGCGAGCGCGCTGGTTTTGGAATTGAGCGGCCTTGCGGCGCGGCTTTATCACAGACACGGTTTAAAAAAACTGGCGGCCTCATCATTTGGCTTTCAGGGAAAAAACACGTTGTTTTACCATCCGGTGCACGGCTCGTTTGTGGCGATGCAGGGCATAGAACTCGATGTACCCATAGAAGCGGATGAGCCTGCCTGCGAAAACAGGTGTATAGATTGCGGCGCGTGCGCGAAGGTTTGCCCTGTAGGCGCGTTCCCGCCGGATGGGTTCCAAAAGGAAAGCTGCATACGGTATCATTTTGGCAAACCGGAAATCCCGCCCGAATATGGGCGGCACCTATACCAGATCATGGGGTGCGAACGGTGCCAGGATAGTTGCCCTGCCAACCAACATCTGCCGGAGATAGAATCTACGGTGCACGAGTACGACCTGATAGAAGTGCTTGAGGAAAAGCATACAAAGGAAATCAAAACGCTGATCGGCGCTAATTTCGGCACACGCACGCGCATACTGAACCAGGCGATCTACTATGCGGCAAACAAGCGGTACCTGCCCGCCCTGCCCGCGATAAAGGCGCTTTTAGGCGATGAGCAGGCGGGCGCGGCGGCAAGGTATGCGGCAGTGCGCCTTGATAACCGATGATTAACGCGGGCAGGAACGGGGTAGGACGCGGCCTCCGGACGCGCCGCACGCAAGGCATCAGGTGTCAATAAAGGCGCGGCAAGGATGTCGTGCCTTTATTGACAGCCTGCGCAGAGTATCAAATTTTTACTGTATTTTAGGTTTTTGACACTCTGAGAACCGTAGGTTCCTTGACCCCATAAGAATACCCAAAAGCAAACGCAAGATATTTGCACAATAATAAATACGGGTTCGTATTTTGGCAGGCATGCCTACCATGGGCATAGACAACCTTTGCTGAACTGCCGCCCACAAAAAGGTTCACAAAACCGCGCTGCCTGCATTGATCAGCGGTTCCCCAGATTAATCTGTTCTAAATATTGCGAAAAGAGGAAAAAACTTTGACACAAATTGAAACGCTTTTGATGCGGGAATATGGCTTAAAAGAAAGTGTGGTAAAAAATGTGGCCGCGCTGCTGGATGAAGGGAACACCATTCCCTTCATCGCGCGCTACCGCAAGGAAATGACGGGCGCGATGGACGACCAGACGCTGCGCGAGCTTGCCGAACGGCTCGCTTACCTGAAAAACATGGAAAATCGCAAGCAGGAAGTCATAGAAGCTGTGCGCGCGCAGGGCAACCTTACGGAGGAATGGGAGAGGCGTGTGCATGCCGCCGGTATATTGGCGGAGGTGGAAGACCTGTACCGCCCCTTTAAACAAAAGCGGCGCACGCGCGGCATGCTTGCGCGGGAACGCGGTCTTGAACCGCTTGCGCGAATCATCATGGAACAAAAACTGGCGGAGGGGGATATGGAGCGGGTAGCGGTACCGTTTGTGGATGCGGAAAAGGATGTGCCGGACGCGCAGGGTGCGCTTGCGGGCGCTATGGATATCATCGCGGAAGATTTTTCAGAGGACGCGGGCCTAAGAAGGGTGCTGCGTGCACTGATGCAAAAACACGCGCGCATCGCGACGAGCGCGGCAAAAGAAGAGGATTCCGTATACCGGCTGTACTATGACTTTTCGGAAGAAGCCGCGCGGATGCCCTCCCACCGGATACTGGCGGTAAACCGGGGGGAAAAAGAAGGCTTTCTGAAAGTAAAGGCGGATTTGGACGGCGGCGCGATGGTGAGCGCACTGGAAAAATATTCTATAAAAAATGACAAAAGCATAACGGCGCCGTATATCCGGCAGGCGGCGCGCGACGCGTGGGGCAGGCTGCTATTCCCTTCCCTCGAGCGCGAGCTTAGGTCGGCGTTGACAGATAAGGCCAACGAGCAAGCTATTAAAATGTTTGGGCAGAACCTGTTGCCCGCGCTGATGCAGCCGCCGCTTACCGGCAAGGTGGTGCTGGGGTTTGACCCGGCCTACCGCACGGGCTGCAAGCTTGCCTGTGTGAGCGAGACGGGTAAGGTGCTGGATGTGGGCGTGATCTACCCCACGCCACCCAACAACAAGGTGGAGCAAAGCAAGGAAACCGTTAAAAAACTGATCGCGAAGCACAATATAGAGGTGATTGCCATTGGCAACGGAACGGCGTCTAAAGAATCCGAGCTTTTCATCGCGGCGCTTTTAAAAGAAGTGCCGGGTAATGTGTGCTATACAATGGTGAACGAGGCGGGGGCGTCCGTCTATTCCGCGTCAAAGCTGGGGGCGCAGGAATTTCCGGATTACGACGTGTCGCTCAGAAGCGCGGTTTCGATCGCGCGCAGGCTGCAAGACCCGATGGCGGAACTGGTGAAGATCGACCCTAAGGCGATCGGCGTGGGGCAATACCAGCACGACATGCCCGTGAAGAAGCTGGATGAGACGCTCCAGGGCGTGGTGGAGAGCTGTGTGAACAGCGTGGGGGTGGATGTAAACACGGCGTCGCCCTCGCTGCTGTCTTATGTGGCGGGCGTCACGGCGCGGGCAGCCCAAAATATACTGCTGCACAGGGAAGAAAACGGGGCGTTTTCCTCGCGGGCGCAGATCAAAAAAGTAAACGGCCTGGGGCCAAAGGCTTTTGAGCAATGCGCAGGGTTTTTGCGCGTACCCGGCGGCGCAAACA
>DOMW01000245.1:4528-9621 GCA_003510345.1 Clostridiales bacterium
GCGCATACGGCGAAGAAAAAGCGGCGGAGGAATGCAGCGTTGGCGTGCCCACGCTTCGGGATATAATCGGCGAGTTGCAAAAACCGGGCCGGGATATTCGGGAAAACCTGCCAAAGCCTGCATTGCGGAGCGATGTACTGGATATCACCAGCCTTGCGCCGGGCATGGAATTTACAGGTACGGTGCGCAACGTGATCGATTTTGGCGCGTTTGTGGATATCGGCGTGCACCAGGACGGGCTGGTGCATATCAGCCGTATGGCCAACCGCTATGTAAAGCATCCGTCGGACGTCTGTAAAGTGGGCGATGTGGTGCGCGTGTGGGTGCTTTCGGTGGATGCGGAGAAAAACAGGATATCGCTTAGTATGGTGGGGCCGGAGGCGGAATAGAAAATGCGCCGCAGGCCTCTTTGGGTAACCATTGATTAAAGCGGGTTCGTATCCCCGGTTTCTAACCGGGCATAGACAAACCTTGCCGAACTGCCGCCCGCAATAGCCCCAAAAAGACGCGCACCCCGCATTGATCAGCGCTTTACCTTGTTTGTGATTCATTAATTATATGGTATAATGCGCACTATACTAGATTTCTTACCTAAAAAGGAGATTTGTATGAATATTTTAGTTTGCAACGCGGGCAGCACCTCATTGAAATTCAAGCTGTATGATATGCCTTCCGAGGCGGTGTTGGCGGAATGCCGCATCGAGCGCGTGGGCGACGGCAACGGCGGGTTGTTCAGCTATAAAAATGAACAAAAGGGAATTGCCGTAACAGAGGAGCAAAAAGTCATTCCCGATTATGAAGCGGGCATCCGCGCTTTTCTCGCGCTGCTCACAAGCCGGGAACAGGGCGTTATCGGGGGACATTCGGATATTTATGCCGTCGGGTATAAAACCGTGCTGTCCAAAGGGCATTACGGCGTGCATGTGATCGACGACGCTGTGCTCGCCGGTATGGAGGATTACCTTGTCGTAGCCCCCGCACACAATACTTTCTACTTGCAGGCAATTCGGACATTCCAAAAAATTATGCCTGCTACGCCTATGGTGGGTGTGTTTGAAACAGCCTACCACCAGACTATGCCAAAAGAAGCTTACCTCTATTCCACACCGTATGAATGGTACGAAAAGTATGGCCTGCGCCGCTATGGCTACCACGGCGCGTCACATTCCTATGTGGCGGATTGCCTCACCAAGCGGTTGGGGTACGAGTATAAGGCTGTTTCCTGCCATCTTGGCGGGAGCGGTTCACTTACCGCCATTGAAAATGGGAAAAGCGTGGACACCAGCTTCGGGTTTTCGTTGCAGGTGGGGCTGCCCCAAATGAGCCGCGCGGGTGATATCGACCCTTATTTTATTTTTTACCTGATGAAAGAAGAAGGGTTTACGATCGACCAGGTGGAGCAAGACCTGCAAAAACGAAGCGGTATCCTCGGCATTTCCGGCGTGAGCAACGACCTGCGCGATGTGGAAAAAGCCGCCCCCCAAAACGAGCGCGCCCAGCTTGCCATCGATATTTACTGCCGCGAGATCGTGCGCTACATCGGCGGCTACGCGGCCATCATGGGCGGGCTTGACGCCATTGCCTTTACAGGGGGCATCGGCGAGAACAGCGCTACGGTGCGCGGGAAAGTACTGTCCCACTTCGGTTATCTGGGCCTTCGCTTGGCAGGGAGGGAGGCCTCGCGCGGCGAGGTCAGCACGCTTACGGCGGAGGATTCCCCGCTTAAAGTGTTTGTCATTCCCGCGAATGAAGAGCTTGGTATTGCACGGCAGGTGGCGGCGATGCGCCTTTGAGCAATACGTTCATGGCTTTGCCGAAAATTCGGTCATGTTCTCCCAATACCGCTTTGGCATGTGCGACATGCGGCACTTTGGGTTGTACCGCCCTTCTATGGCGATCGTATCATAGAACAACGTCCATAGCTTCTGGAATTTCACTTCTTCTGCATCCGGGGCGGGCAACGTGAATTCTTCCACCTCCAGTATTTGCGCGTTGCCGCCCTCATAGATCAGTGCCATGCCATGCGTTTTGTCATGGATGAGCCAGCGCTCGTTTGGGTCCCTGTCCGCAAAATGCGGCGCGAGCAGCGGCAGCACATAATTTTTTGGGGTGATCTCCGAAGCCATCATATCCCGGTGGATGGAAAAACGAATGAAACCGGACAGCAGATGTACTTCGTTGGAAAGGTGGCGCACTGCGTTGAACAACGCGTTCACAGCGTCGTCCGTCGGCATGCGCATGATCTTCGGGCCGATACGAAATGCTTTTTTCAGAAAAACAAGTATATGCTTTTCCTTATGCGGCAGGCATGTTAAAAAAGAACGCTGAACAAAAAGAAGCGCGTCCTTTCCGATCTTTTCGCATATTCCGGCCGCGACCCGCCGCGCTTTTTCGCCGTCCGTATCCACGGTCTTTTTCTCAAACAGTGAAAGCTGGTGTTCGCCCGGCCCGGCGATATCGTCCGGCGCCTCTTTCTTTTGAAAGCTTTCAAACACGCAGCACAGCAGCCCTTCAAAGCTACCGTCGTAGCCGTAGGCTATATCTGACCTGTCAGGCACTTTTGCACATCCTCCCCCAGCACAGCGGGCGGCTCAAAAAGCGAAAGCTGCTTTGTCCCGTCCGGCAAAAAGAAGCTGCTTCGATACATCTGGAATTCTTTTTTAGACATCAGCGCCCCCAGCACTTCCTCCTGCTTAAAATGCACGCCTTCTTTCACCTTGCCGCGGCAAGTCAGGAAATATTTGGCGCGCTTGAGCACCACGCCCAGCTTTTTCAGCGCGTCAAAATCCAGCGAGACCGTGCGCCTGGCACGAACAATGCGTTTGGCACTGGTCACGCCGATTCCGGGCACGCGCAGCAGTTCCTCGTAGGAAGCCCTGTTGACCTCGAGCGGGAATAGCTCCATGTGGTACAAAGCCCAATTGCATTTCGGGTCTATAAACGGATTGAACGAAGGGTTCTTTTCATCCAGTATTTCGCTTGCCGTGAATTGATAAAAACGCAGCAGCCAGTCGGCCTGGTAAAGCCGGTGCTCGCGCAAAAGCTGCGGTTTTGCGTTTAGCGCGGGCAGCAGGGAGTGCTCTACCACCGGCATGTAGGCGGAAAAGAACACACGCTTCAGCGCGTATTTTTTATACAGCCCTTCGGTGAGGTTCAATATTTGCAAGTCCGTCTCGGGCGTCGCGCCGATGATCATCTGTGTGCTTTGCCCGGCGGGCAGGAACTTTGGCGCGCGGCGGTAGAGCGCCAGTTCGTTTTTATTCTCCCGCTTGCGGTCGCGGATAAACCGCATGGGCTGCAGCACCGCCTGCTTTGTTTTATCCGGCGCGAGCAGCCGCAAGCTACCGCTCGAGGGCATTTCGATGTTCACGCTCATGCGGTCGGCAAGCAGCCCCAGCTCGTTCAAAAGCTCTTCCGAAGCGCCGGGTATGCCCTTGGCGTGGATATACCCGGAAAACCGGTATTCACGCCGCAATATGCGTAGCGTTTCTATCATAAGCTCCGTCGTATGATCCGCGTTTTTCAGCACGCCTGAACTCACAAAAAGCCCTTCGATATAATTCCGCTTGTAGAAATGAATTGTCAGTTCAGCGAGTTCGCGCGGCGTGAACGTGGTGCGCGGCGTGTCGTTACTGCGCCTGTTTACGCAGTATTTGCAGTCGTACACGCAAGAGTTTGTCATCAGCACCTTTAAGAGCGAAACGCATCTGCCGTCCGCCGCGAAGCTGTGGCAAATGCCGCAGCCGACCGTGCTCCCCAGGCCGCCGTGCATGGCGGTGCGGTCTACCCCACTCGATGTGCACGCCACATCGTATTTCGCGGAATCCGCCAATATCTCAAGTTTTTTAAAAATATCCATGTTCATTGCCTCGGAAAGTATACTATTCTTTCCTCAGTATAGCACGGGGGCGTACCATTTTCGGTATACGCCGGCGTTACAGTTCACCCATCAGCCGCTTTGCCGCGCGTATATGCTGCCGCACCATTTCGGGCGAGGGGCCGCCCGGAATATTTCGCGCGTCCACACATGTTTTCAGACTAACCGCGGTAAAGAAGTCTTCTTCCGCATCCGGTGCGAATTCTTTTAACTCCGCAATGGTCAGGTCGCCGATCGCCTTGCCCGTTTGCTCACAGTGCAGCACCAGCTTGCCTATAACCTCATGCGCGTCGCGGAAGGGCAGGCCCTTTTTTACCAAATAATCCGCCGCGTCCGTCGCGTTTGTAAAGCCCAGCCCCGCGCTTTTTTGCAGCCGCTCTTTGTCCCACACCGCCGTTTTGAGCATACCTTCCATAACGCGCAGGCAGGCGTTCAGCGTATCCGCCGCGTCAAACGTACATTCCTTGTCTTCCTGCATGTCCTTGTTATAGGCAAGCGGCAACCCTTTCATTACGGTCAAAAGCGCCGTAAGGCCGCCGTATACGCGGCCCGTCTTGCCCCGGATTAACTCAGCCATATCGGGGTTCTTCTTTTGCGGCATAATGGAAGACCCGGTGGAATACGCGTCGCTCAGCTTCAGCACGCCAAATTCATTGGTGGAAAACAAAACGATTTCCTCGCACAGACGCGATAAGTGCATCATGCAGATAGACGCCGCGGCAAGGTATTCCAGCGCGAAATCGCGGTCGGAAACCGCGTCCAGGCTGTTGCGCGATATCTCGGAGAACCCCAGCTCGCCGCGTACAAACTCCCGGTCGAGCGGGTAGGTCGTGGCGCACAGCGCGCCCGAGCCGAGCGACAGCACATCCATACGTTTTTTACAATCCTTGAAACGCGCCGCGTCGCGGTAAAACATCTCAAAATACGCCATCATATAGTGCGCCAGCGTGGTGGGCTGCGCTTTTTGCAGGTGCGTATACGCGCTCATCACCGTTTCGGTGTTTTCCTCGGCAATGTCCGTGAAAACGCTGCAAAGCGCCGTGATATTCCCCAGCGTCTCGTCCGCGGCCTTTTTCATGTACAGGCGGAAATCCGTCGCTACCTGGTCGTTACGGCTGCGGCCGGTGTGCAGCCGCTTGCCCGCGCCGCCGATGCGCTCTGTCAGCAGGCGTTCTATATTCATGTGGATATCTTCGTCGCGCACGGAAAATTCCAC
>DOMW01000274.1:0-477 GCA_003510345.1 Clostridiales bacterium
GGGCAGCAGGCCTATATGGTGGGTTCCAACAAAACCGCGGCGGCGTTCAGCGGCATCAAAGTATCGAGCGTCATCAGCCGGACACACATGTATTCGGGTGTGCTCGCGGCAATTGCCGGGCTGATTATGCTGGCAAACTATAATTCGGCTAAGCCGGATTACGGTTCCGCTTATACGCTGCAATGTATCCTCATTGTGGTTTTGGGCGGGATCAACCCGGACGGCGGCTTTGGTAAAGTGGGCGGCGTGACGATCGCGATATTGATCTTGCAGATCATGTCTTCCGGCTTGAACCTGTTCCCGGAGATCAGCAATTTCTACCGGCAGATGATCTGGGGCGGCGTGCTGTTGTTCGTGCTCACGATGAATTACTTCTCGGATACAAAAGCCGACAGGTTGATCGCGCGGGAACAGAAACGACGCCAGGGGATAAACCAAACGAGGGCATGAGGCGCGTGGCGGCTTTCGCCGCCGCGG
>DOMW01000274.1:510-4643 GCA_003510345.1 Clostridiales bacterium
CGCCGCGCGACATAGGGAGGATTCGTATGAAAATAAAACTGACGGACGGGATGTTTACGCCAAGAGAAGAACTGTTTGCGGAGGAAGGCGGCCTGAAAGCCGTTCTCTTCCGCTATGAAAGCGGCATTTGCTGCGTGAGGCTGGAAAACAGCAGGGGGCATATATCGGTGCTGCCGTTTAACGGGCAGATGGTGTGGGACGCCGTGATGGACGGGCGGTCGCTCAAGATGAAAACGACATACGACATGCCCAAACCGGCGGCGTTGTTTCGGGATACCTACGGCTGCTATGTGATGCACTGCGGTATTCTGGCAATGGGCTGCCCGTGTGAGCAGGATACGCATGCGCACCACGGCGAGCTGCCATACGCGGACTATGACAAGGCATACATTGAAACGGGGGAAGACGGCAAGGGAAAATACATCGCCGTGACGGGCGAATATGAATACAACCGCGCGTTTGACAGCCACTACATAGCGCGGCCTTTCGCGAAGCTTTATGAAGACAGCACGCTGATCGACGTGGGCATAAACGTGGAAAACCTTGCGCGCGGGCCGATGGATGTGATGTATATGTGCCATGTGAACGGGAATGTGGCGGATCATTCGAAGCTATACCAAACACTGCCCTGGGATAGCGACCATATGGTGGTGCGCGTCAGCATCCCGCAGTATAACGAGCCGGACCCGGTGTTTTTAAAGCTGCTGGATGATGTGCAAAACGACGTGAGGGTGACCCGCGCGATCGGGCTTGCCGACCAATACGACCCGGAGATCGTGTTGTTTTTGCGCGATGTGATGGCGGATGAGCACGGGATGGCGCATTTTGTGTATGAGCATAGGGACGGAACGTCCGACTATGTGACCTACGACGCGGGCGTGCTGGATAAAGCGGTGCGCTGGATGGTAAACCACAAGGACTGGCGGTCGATGGGCTTTGTGCTGCCCAGCACGGCGGAACCGGAGGGGTATATCGCCGAGAAGGCAAAAGGGAATGTGCGAAGCTTGCCGGGGGGCGAAACATTTTCCGCGCAGGTGACGTGCGGCTGCCTGGACGCGCGGCAAACGGCGCAGGTAAAGGATAAAATAAAGAGCATACTGGGGAAGGAATGGATTGACTGACAAAAAGGGGGGAAAGAGAAACCGATGAAAATAGATATACACGCGCACGCGGCTTTTTTTAAGGAGATTTGCGGCGACGCCGAACGCGTCGCGCTTAGAAGGGAGCACGTCTACCTGTACAAGCAGAATATATGGCCGATGTCCCTTTTTATGACGCAGCTTAACGCGGCGGGGCTGGATAAAGCGGTGTTGCTGGCGGAAGACCTCACAACGACGGTGGGGCAGGCTATCGTTTCAAATGAAGAAGTGAAGCAGCTTGTGGATTTAGAGCCCGAACGGCTGATCGGGTTTGCCGCCGTAGACCCAAAACGAAGCGACGCGATTGAGGTATTGGAGAAGGCGTTTGGCGCGCAGAACATGGCAGGGCTTCGCTTAAACCCGGCGAGCCAGCGGTTTATGCCCAATGACGATGCGCTGATGAAGCCTATTTATGAATGCTGCATCAAGCACAATAAACCGATACTGTTTGACGCGGGGATGTCGTGGATCAAAAACGCGCCGTCGAAGTATTCGCAGCCGCTGGTGTTTGAGGATGTGGCGCTCGAATATCCCGATCTTCGAATCTGCCTTGCGCATTACGGGTGGCCGTGGATCATGGACACCACGATGCTGCTGCTGAAATATCCCAATGTGTACGCGGATACGGCGCTGCTTTATTTCGATTCGCCCAAGCAGTTTTTCCAGACGACGTTTAATGTGCAGATGGGCGAATACTGGATAGACAGGATGCTTGCGGATAAAGTGATCTTTGGGTCAAACTACCCGCGTATTGAGCAGAAGCGCATGGTGCAGGCGGTGGATACGCTCACGCTGCGCCCGCAGAACAAAGCAAAGGTGATGGGCGAAAATGCGCGCAGGTTCCTTGGAATGGAGGGCTAGGGTATGGTAAGGCATTATGAGGTTGTGATCGACTCGCAGGACGATTACCATGTATCTTTCCTGGGGGAGCAGGTAAAAGCGTTTGTGAAGGAATCGGGTGTGCAAAACGGCATTGTGACGACGGTGACGGCGCATACGAACACGGGGATCGTGGTGACAGAACCGCTGGAATGTATCATCAGTGATATGAACGATATGCTGCGCAGGCTGGCGCCGGACGACGCGCAGTACGCGCACGCGCACTTTTTGCCAACCTATGGCAGGACGTCCGCGAACGCGACCGGCCACCTGCGCTCCATATTGATGGGCAATAGCTGTATTTTCCCCATTCAGGGCGGGAAAATGCTGATGGGGGAAGCGCAGGAGATATTGCTTGTGGAATACGACGGCCCGCAGGCGCGCAAGGTATTTATCGATATCATTGGAGAATAGGCCGCTTCCTGTGCCGTGGCCGACCATGTTGGCCGAAACTGATAGAGTGAGACAGAAGTTAAGGAGAACACAAAATGCCTTTTGATATTATTTCCATGGGTCCGCTGCTGATCGAATTGATCCGGCAGGAGAAGGGGCGGACATTTGAACAACCGGGCACATTCTGCGGCCCATACGCAAGCGGCGATACGCCGATCTTTATTAACGCGGCCGCGAAAATGGGTGCGCGTTGCGGGTTCATAGGCTCGGTGGGCGACGACGGGTTTGGCAGGTGCGTGTATGATAAAATGAAACGCTCCGGTGTGGATATGAGTAAAATACTGGTGGTAAAGGGCGCCTACACCGGTTCCACTTTTGTGTATTACAACGAGGACGAAACGCGCAAGTTTATGTATCACCTCGAGGGGTCGGGGTCGGCTGTGATGTACGAAGATGATGCGGATTTCACGGAATATTTTAAGGACTGTAAATGGGTGCATTATACCGGCTTTACGATGGAATCGTCGCAGCGCGCCAAGGACGTGGTGTTTAAGACCATGGAGATGTTGGGTAAAGATACAAAGATAAGCTTTGACCCGAACCTGCGCGGCAAGGAAGATGTGGCGGCGCTGTGCGCCCCGGTCGTCGGCAGGGCGGACCTCATATTGCCCAGCATGGGCGAGGCGGGCGAATACTTTGGCACGGACGACGACACCGGCTGCCGCAAATGGATGGATATGGGCAAGATGGTGGTGCAAAAGCGCGGTTCCAAAGGCAGCCGCCTGTATTACAACGGCGAGATTAAGGATGTACCGTCCTTTAAAGCGACGGAAGTGGACGCAACCGGCGCGGGCGACACATTTGCGGCGACATTCCTTTCCGGGCTGATTGAAGGGAAGGCGCCGGAGGAAGCCGCGCTTTACGCCAATGTGGCGGGTTGCTTTGCGGTGAGCGCTATGGGGCCGATGGAAGGCGCAGTCGAAAAAAAGACCGTGCAGGCGTTTCTTGACTCGGGCAAGCGGGAAGTGGTTTGGAGCGAGTGGGTGTGAGCATGGATAATACATACCAAAGGAACGAGATTTATGCGATGCCCATGTCCGCGCGCATACAAAAGCTGAAGCAAAAGGTTTTAAGCGAGCCGCGCTGCATTTCCACCGAGCAGGCGTGCATTATCACCGAGGTGTATAAGAGCTGCGAGGGCGAATCGGCGGCAAAAAAACGCGCGCTGAGCTTTGCGGAATCCGCGCGGCGGATCGGCATAAAAATCTACCCGGAAGAGGATATCGTGGGCAACCGCACGGCGGCTTCGCGTGCGGGCGTCATCTTCCCGGAATCGGGCACGAAATGGCTCAAAGAGGAGCTCGATACGCTTGCCACGCGTGACCAGGACCGCTTTATTGTGAAGAAAGAGGACTACGACAATTGCCGCAATATTATCGAGCCGTACTGGAACGGGCGGGATACGCTTGAAAATGTGATACTGCGCGAATATGGCGGGCAGATGAGCGTCATCGGCAAGGTGGTGAAGATCAACCAGACAGACCACGCGCAGGGGCATATCTGCCCGGATGTGGAAAAGTGGCTTGCGGCCGGCCCGGCGGGGCTGCTTGCGGAGGCGCGGCAGGCGCTGCATGAAAACTCGGACAAGCGCGAATTTTACGAGTGCCTGATTATCGTGATGCAGGCGGCGTGCGATTTCATTTCGCGTTATGAAGCGCTGGC
>DOMW01000274.1:4699-7376 GCA_003510345.1 Clostridiales bacterium
ACTCGGCGCTGCAAAGCACGTGGTTTTTGTTTGTGCTGCTGCAACTGGAATCGAACGCGTCTTCCTTTTCCCCCGGGAGGCTTGATCAAATACTCTACCCGTATTATGAGCGGGATCGTAAAAGCGGCGTGCCAAAAGAACGTATGTTGGAGCTGACAGAAGGGCTGTGGCTCAAGTTCAACCAGCTTGTGTACCTTCGGTGCTACAGCAGTGCGCGGTATTTCGCCGGGTTCCCGATCGGCTTCAATGTGGCGGTCGGCGGTAGGCGGGAGGACGGCACAGATGAGCAGAACGAGCTTTCGTACCTGTTTCTTGCGGCGCATAACCATATCCACCTCCCACAGCCCAACCTTTCGCTTCGGGCGTCGGCCGTTACATCGGCGGGGCTTTTGAGCGCGGCGGTAGATACGGTCGCTTCGGGCGGCGGCATGCCGCAGATTTTTAACGACGAAGTGATCATTGATGCGCTCCGGGAAAAAGGTATTTCGCGGGAAGACGCGGAAAATTACGCGATTGTGGGCTGTGTGGAACTGACGACGCAGGGCAATAACCTCGGCTGGAGCGACGCGGCGATGTTCAATATCGTGAAGGTGATCGAAGTGACCTGCAACAACGGTGCCGATATGCTGACAGGCAGGCAAATGGGGCCGAAAACCGGTTTCCTGACCGATTTTGAGACATATGAGCAATTCGAGGCGGCGCTTAAAACGCAGGTCGATTATTTCATGGACAGCATGATGGAGATACACAGGTTTGTGGATGCTTGCCACGCGCGGGTATTGCCGTCGGCGATGCTTTCCGGCGTGATCTCAGATTGCATCAAAAATGGCGTGGACGTGACGGCGGGCGGCGCGCGCTATAACTATTCGGGTATCCAGCTTATCCAGGTGGCAAACCTTGCGGACAGCCTTGCTGTGCTAAAGCAGCTTGTGTTCGAGGAAAAGCGGTTTAGCGCGGCGGAGATGCTGGATATGCTGCGGAAAAATTTTGCCGGGTATGAGATAGAACGGCAAATTTGCCTGAATAAAGTGCCGAAATACGGGAATGACGTGCAGTGGGTGGACGAACTGGGCGTGAAATGGGTGGACTATTTTGCGGGCAAGCTTGAAGGATATACGAACGCGCGCGGCGGAAGGGTGCAGATGGGGCTGTACACGGTTTCCGCGCATGTGCCTATGGGCCTTAACGTCGCCGCCACGCCGGATGGCAGGCTGGCAAAATCACCGCTTGCGGACGGCGGGGTATCCGCGATGTACGGCAGGGATAAAAACGGCCCGACAGCGCTTTTAAACTCCGTAGCGGCGATCGACCACGCAAAGGCAAGCAACGGGTCGCTGCTCAACATGAAATTTTTGCCCTCCATGTTTGCGACGGACGAGGGAAAGAGTAAGTTTATGGCGCTGATCCGCGGGATGGTGAAGCGCAAGATCGCCCATGTGCAGGTGAATGTGATGGACGGAGATGAGCTTCGCGCCGCAAAAGAAAACCCCGCGCGGCACACAAACCTGATCGTTCGCGTGGCGGGCTACACGGCGTACTTTGTGGAACTGGCGGACGATTTACAGGATGAGATTATTGAAAGGACAGCATATGGCGACAGTTAGCGGCCTTGTATTCGAGCTTAAGCGTTTTGCCATACACGACGGCGAAGGCATCCGCACCACGGTGTTTTTAAAGGGCTGCCCGCTTCGGTGCGCGTGGTGCCACAACCCGGAAGGGATGTGCGCGCAGCGGTATGTTTGGCAGAACAAAGGCGAATGTATCGGCTGCGGCCTATGCCTTGCGGCGTGCCCGCGCGGGGCTCTTGCGCAAGAGGAAGGGAACGCCGTGATTGCCGATCATGCGGCGTGTACCCGTTGCGGGGCTTGCGCTGGGGCCTGCCCCACGGGCGCCATACGTTTTGATGCAAAGGAAATGACAGTGGATGAGGTGCTTGCGGTTGTGGAGCGCGACAGCCTGTTTTACGATGTTTCGGGCGGCGGCATCACGCTTTCGGGCGGGGAACCGACAGCGCAGCCGGAATTCGCGCAGGCGTTGCTGGAAGAAGCGAAGAGACGCGGCCTTGCCACGGCGGTGGAAACGTGCCTTTTTACGGAACGCGGCACGCTGCAAGAGTTATTGCCGTTGGTAGACCGGTTTTATACGGATATAAAACTGGCGGATAGCGGCAGGCACAGGGAAGCGACAGGCGTACCTAACGAGAAAATTATAGAGAATTTCAAATATTTGGCGGGGCAGGACTGCGACATAGTCGCCAGGATCCCCGTGATTCCGGGGTATACGGACAGCGAGGGGAATGTGCGCGGCATCGCGCGCCTTGTACGGGAAACTAGAGGGGATATCCCGGTGGAGCTGATGGAATTTAACCCGCTTGGCGCAAGCAAATACCGCCGCCTCGGTATGGAATACAAACTGGCGGGACATAAAAAAGAGCATGGGAAGTATTTGGCGCTGAAAGAGGCCGCAAAGCGGGAAGGTAACTGTTGATCAATTCGGGTAACGGGTCGTTTTGGTTTTTTTGCGGGTGGTATGTTTGCTTGTGCTTTGGTTAGGCATGTCCACCTAAATACGAACCCGTATTTTTTTATGGTGTAGATATTTTGTGTCTGCTTTTGGGTATTCCTGCCGGGTCAAGGAGCCTGCGGCGCATTATATTGCCTCCGGCGGTTCAGAACCT
>DOMW01000096.1 GCA_003510345.1 Clostridiales bacterium
AGAGATTTTGAACACGCTCTAGGATGTACAGTCCCGACAAATAGCAATACAGGAATGTTTGATGCAAAGTTCACTGGAAGCAGTCTTTAGAGCAACTTGACAAATAATAGTCGAATATCTCTGGCAAAATCATTCCTAGCCGTTGTTACGCAAACTTGTCGTATGTGCCGATGCACCTGTGTTTGCGCGCCTAGTCTGGAAAGGATTTTTCTCCGGCCTACCTCGGCCGCTGTTTGCGGGACTGCTCTAAAGCGAGGATTCTCAAGGAGAACGGAGCGCGACGTTCGCTGAACGCGAGGGGCGCAAGTCGCTGCCCTATGCGACGCGGCGAGCCCGCAGTGAAGCGGGAAGCGAGTCCTTGAGCCGCCGGAGGCATTTTAATCATCACATAGTGATACCTTGGCCCCTGGGGAATACCCTATAGCCTTTGATATCTATCTTTCTCATTTTTGCATACCGATTCATATTTTGGAAGTTTTTTGATACGCTGACACTGTGCTGCAAAAGCGCCACGTAACCCGTGCAAAGATACAGATTAAAAAGCATATATGCTTTTAGTATAACGCTGCGCATCCCCCAAAATGGCGTACGTGGCGAATCACTATCTACGCCGCCGATTGTAATTACTATTGTTTCGCAAATAACGTCGCTTGCAATCGCTGTCATTCCTTTGCGAAAAAATAATTCTTTTCCACACAAAATGTCCACACTCCGAACGCAGGGAACTATTTACAAGGGGGGTAAATTTAGGTATACTGTTCTTGGATTGGGGTGTTTTTTTGATTCGGGGCAAAGCCAGCCTCATGCCATCGCGAACCACAAATGAAGAAAGACAATGTGTAAACATGGTGCGGCAAGGATAACGGGATGAATAAGCATGCTTTTTTAACCTCAAATGGCGTGAAGCGGATCGTTTTATGTTTATTCTTTGCCATGTTTATCGCTTGCCTTGTATCGGGGTGCGGCCCTTCCGGTGGCGACCTTAACGGCGACGGGCAGTCTTCCGGCGGCGATTCCTCGGGCGGCGGGGCCGGTTCGTGGGATAATACGCCCAAAGTGCTTACGCCCGAAATGCCGGGTACGGACATGCTGGGGCAGGAGAAAGACGGAGAAACCGTAGCGATCGATATATCGAACAGGGCGGAAGGGTACATCGTGGCGCAGTATAAAGGAAACTATGAAAAAGTCAAACTGATACTAAAAAAAACGGACGACCCGGAAGCAAGGGATTATAACTACGACCTGACGGTGGGCGGGTACGACGTGCTCCCCCTTTCGGGCGGCAGCGGCACATATGGGGTGACGGTGGCGGGAAACACGACGGGGACGACCTACGCGCCCATATTTATGGATACATTTGAAGCGGCGTTCGCGGATGAATTCCGGCCGTATCTCTATCCCAACCAATATGTAAATTTCACCGCGGACAGCCAGGCGGTGGCGATGGCGCGGGATGTGACGGCGGGCGCGACAGGCGATTTTGACGCGGTGGAGAAAATTTTCAACTACGCGGTAGAAAATATTGCATACGATTACGATAAAGCCGAGCAGGCAAAGCAAGGGCTGCTTTCGGGCTATTTGCCAAATGTGGATGACACACTGGCGACGAAAAAGGGGATCTGCTTTGACTACGCGGCGCTTGTGACGACGATGCTGCGCTCGCAGGGGGTCCCCACCAAATTGGTGATCGGGTATTCCGGGGAAGCCTACCACGCGTGGATCAGCGTACACTTAGAGGGCGTGGGCTGGGTAGCCGCGATCGAATTTAAAGACGAGGACTGGGTGCTTATGGACCCAACGTTCGCATCGACGGGAAGCGAGTTCCAAAGCCTTGTTGGGGATGGTACGAATTATAATGCAATGTATTATTATTGAGGTTGGAAGGAGAGGGGCATGAGCAATAAGAAGCTGTCCAATACAGAAATAGCCGCTTTTTGTGAGCAGCTCGCGTTTATGGTGCGGGCAGGCATATCGCTTCAGGAAAGCCTGATGATCATTCGCGAGGACGCGAAGAGCGGCAAGGGGCATGATATTACCCAGGGATTGCTGGAAAGAGTGGAGAAAGGCGACACGCTGGGCGCCGCGCTGAAGGAATCCGGGGTGTTTCCGGATTATATGGTGCAAATGGTGGTGATCGGCGAAGCCTCGGGAAAACTGGAGGAAGTGCTGGAATCGCTGTGCCAGTTTTATGAAAGAAACGAGTCTATTTCCCGCAGCATCAGGAGCGCGGTGACCTACCCCCTTGTGATGATCGTCATGATGATCGCGGTGATACTGGTGATTATCGTGCAAGTGTTGCCTGTGTTTGAAGGGGTGTTTGAGCAGCTCGGGAGCGAGGTGCCGGCTGTGGTGCAAAGCATCATAGCGTTTGGCAACGGGGTAAGGCAGTACGCGCTGGTCATTATCGTGGTTGTAGCCGTGGTCGTGGTGGTCCTTTTGCTGGCGTACCGTTCGCAGCGGGGGAAGAGCGCGTTTTCCAGCTTGCTTGAGCGGGTGTTTAAAAAACTGGCGGGTTCCATCTCATCCGGCAGGTTCGCCTCCGCTATGGCGCTCATGTTGTCCGCCGGCATGGATGTAAACCAGGCGCTTGATATGTCGTATGACCTGATGGATAATGCTGAGACGCGGCGCAGAATAGAGCGGACAAAAGGGATGATGGCGGAAGGGAAACCGTTTGCGGAAGCGATCGTGGATACAGGCCTTTTTACGGGCGTGTATGGCCGCATGATCACGGTCGGGTTTAAAACGGGTACGCTGGACAGTGTGATGCAGCGCATAGCGCAGCACTATGAGGACGATATCGAAAGAAGGATAGGGTCGATCATATCGGCGCTTGAGCCTACGCTTGTCGCGGTTTTATCGGTTATCGTGGGGCTTATACTACTGGCTGTCATGCTGCCGCTTATGGGCGTGATGTCCGCGATCGGTTAATGAGGTGTGTTAAATGGCGAAAGCGTTTACCAAGCAAAAGAAAAGCGCGACGGACTCCGTAAAGTATTTGGTGCCTGTGTTGTTTTTTGTGCTGATTGTGGCCGTTGTGCTCATCGGCCTGCAAAATGTTTCCGTATCTTCCAAGGGCGAAAACCTGAAGGTGATGGAGCAGAGCATACGGCGATCCGCGGTGCAGTGCTACGCGATCGAGGGGAGGTACCCGCCCAGCCTGAAGTATTTACAGGACAATTACGGTTTGCTTTTGGATGAGGGCAGGTATATCTACCACTACCAGGCGGAAGGCATGAACATGATGCCGGATATCGCCGTGTTTGAGAAGAACTGACGGGAGGGCGGTACGCTTTGAAACGCAGGGATCAACACATTATCGATGTCGTCTTTGTCCTTTCGCTGTTCTGCGTATTCGCGGTGCTTGCGCTGTTTGTCGTCGTTCTCGGGGCGAACGCGTATAAGGGCATCTCGGGCGCGATGACGGAGAACTATAATGTGAGAAGCTCGCTCACATACCTAACGGAAAAGATACGGCAGGGCGACGCGTATGGGGATATACTCATAAGCGAGCTTGCGGGCGGGGACGCGCTCGTGCTCACGCAGGAAATTGAGGAAGAAACGTATGAGACGTGGATCTACCTTTACGAGGGGAAGCTGACCGAGATGTTTATACGGCAGGGCACGGAATTCGTTCCGGAATTTGGCCAGGCGATCATGGATCTGTCCGGATTTAAAATAGCGGCGCTTGACGGAAGGCTGTTCCGCGTGACCGCGGTGGATGTGGACGGGGTCGAATATGACAGCCTGGTCAGCCTGAAGGGAACACCAACAAGATTGGACTAGCTTATGGATATCAGAACGTCAAAAACAAAGCTGTTCTTAATGGAACTGATCATCATCATATTGGTTTTCTCGATCGCGGGCGCGGTTTGTATCGACCTGTTCGCGCAGGCGAGGCTTTTAAGCGTAAACAGTACCGACACGACAAACGCGATGATAGAGGCGCAGTCCGCCGCTGAAATGGTGCGCAACACAAACGGCGACCCGCGGTCTGTGGCGGGTTTTCCGCAGGCGGCGGTTTCTGAGGATGGCTATACGGTGTATTATGACGCAAACTGGGGCGCCTTGCCGGGAAGCGAGGGGGCGGTCTACCAGATGCGCGTCGCTTTTTCGCAGGAGGGAAATCTGTTTGCGGCGGATATCACGGTGGAAAAAGCGGGCGCCGCGTTGTACCAGATCAACACGGTGCGCTATATGAACGAGTAACGGGGCGGGGGGAATCTTATGGAAAAAAGAGAAAGCATAGGAATCGGCACGGGCAGCGTCTCCATATTGGCTGTTTTTGTGGTGCTTTGCCTCACCACGCTTTCCGTGCTGTCGCTTGTGTCGGCGCGCGCGGACAATGCGCTGACACAAAAGACGGCGCAGGTTACGGCGCAATATTACGAAGCGGACGCGCAGGCGGAAAAAAAGCTGGCCGCACTGCTGGATGTGGTAAAGACAGGCTACGGTTGGGAAAATTACGCGATACAGGAAGGGTTTGACGTGTTTTTAAAAGGCGGGGCGACAACCGTGGCGTTTTCCACGCCGATAACCGAAAGCAAAGAGCTTTACGCCGAGGTGGAACTTGTTACCGATGATGTCGGCGCGGTGACGGGGGAATGGAACCGCACGGTGTGGCAGACGCGCGTACTAGCGGATGAGTATATCATAGACGAATCAATGGAAGTTTTTTAGTTGCGAAATAGGACATACTAACATTGGAGGTGGCTTTTTTGGAAACAGAGCAAATCTTATTGGTTGCGGCAATGGATGGCGTATCGGACATTTTTATAATACCCGGCCTGCCGCTCACGCTAAAAATTAACAACCAGATACAGCGGCATCAGGAAGATCTCTTTACGTCGGAAGATACGGATCGGATTATCCACGAGCTGTACAGGCTTGCGCAGCGCAGCCCGGACCGCATGATGGCGATGGGAGACGATGATTTTTCCTTTTCCGTGAAGGGTTTATCGCGCTACCGCGTGAATATTTTCCGGCAACGCGGGTCGCTCGCGGCTGTTGTGCGCGTCATCGCGTTCACCCTGCCCAACCCGGAACAACTGGGTATACCGGACATTGTGATGGAGCAGGGCAAAAAATCGCAGGGGCTGGTGCTGGTGACAGGCCCCGCGGGCAGCGGTAAATCAACGACGCTCGCCTGTATCATCGACATGATCAACAGCAATTACAACAAGCATGTCATTACGCTGGAAGACCCGATCGAGTACCTGCACAGGCATAAACAGAGCATTATCAGCCAAAGGGAGATCGTGACGGATACGGAGAGTTACGCGGTTGCGCTTAGGGCCGCCCTGCGGCAGGCGCCGGACGTCGTCCTTTTGGGGGAAATGCGCGACCATGAGACGATCAGTATCGCGATGACGGCCGCAGAAACAGGCCATTTGGTGATTTCGACGCTGCATACGATGGGCGCTACGAACACGATAGACAGGATCATAGACGCGTTCCCGCCCAACCAACAGGGGCAGATACGCGTGCAGCTTTCCATGATATTGCAGGCAGTCGTTTCCCAGCAGCTTATACCAACGGTAAGCGAAGACAAGATCGTTCCGGCGTTTGAGGTGATGCTTTGCAACACGGCGATCCGGAATATGATCCGCGAGTCAAAGACGCATCAGATTGACACTGCCATACAATCCGCTTCGGGCGAAGGGATGATGGGCATGGATGCGAGCCTTCTGCGCCTTAGGGAGCAAGGCGTTATTTCCGCGGAAAAAGCGCTGTTGCACAGCGCGAACCAGGAAGTGATGCGCAAAAAACTGGGAATGTAGCGCAGCTTGCGCAAGGCGAAAAAACCTTTGGCAACTTGTTAAGCTCTATCGGTACAGAGGGTTTTGCCCACACAGAGTGTCAAAACAACCTAAAATGCAGTAAAATGTGATGCTCTGCACAGACTGTCAATAAAGGCCCAGGTGCAAGGAATCGTATAACCACGCGGGTGAGCTAGAATCAGCAATTCATCGAGGTCGCGTGGTTATGCGATGACGTCGCAGATGTCGTGCCTTTATTGACAGCCTGAGAGGACTTTGCCCGCATAGGAAATACCCCCGGTTTAACGCCGGGGGATGTTTTTTTTACAAGTGTTAACAACTCTCTAACACGGGTATAATAGGATAAAATCATATGAGAAAGATTGCACAAAAACCGGAGGTATATTTATGGCGAAAATATTGATCGTGGAAGATGAGAAGCCCATCAATGAACTCATTTACCGCAACCTGGTGCTTGTGGGGCACGACTGCACGCAAGTCTACGACGGCGACGCCGCCGAGCAGGAACTGAAAACGCAAAACTACGACCTTGCGCTTTTGGATGTGATGCTGCCCGGGCAGTCCGGGTTTGAGGTGATCGAAAGCGCGCAGGATACCGCCGTCATTTTTTTGACCGCCAAAGACGGCGTGCCGGACAGGATAAAAGGTTTAAACTTAGGCGCGGACGATTATATCGTAAAGCCGTTCGACATGATAGAGCTTTTGGCGCGCATAAACGCTGTGCTGCGCCGCACCTACCGCCACAACGCCACATTTACGCTGGACGATACAAAAGTGGATTTCGGCAGCCGCAAGGTATTCCACAAGGGCGAGCCCGTGGAGCTGACCCCCAAAGAATATGACCTTTTGGAAGAGCTGGTTGTAAACCGCAACATCGCGCTCTCCCGCGACAAGCTGCTGGAAAATGTATGGGGATACGACTACATGGGCGATACGCGCACCATAGATGTGCATATCCAGAAGCTGCGCAAAAAACTGGGCTGGGAAAACCGCATTGTTACCGTGTATAAGCTGGGGTACCGGCTGGAGGCCAACGGATGAAATTTTGGCAAAAGACCTTTCTTGCCACGCTGGCGTTGTTTCTGGTCGCGTTTGATATCGGCATCTTCATGATCGCCGACCTTTCTTACAGGAACAACGTGGACAGCGAAAAAGCGAAAGATTTGGGCGAGCACCACTTTATAGCCGTAACCATGGCAAAGGATATCAGCGCCATACAGCAGCGGGGCGGCGAAACGGACGCCGCGTTAAAATCGCTGTACGAATATTACGGCAGCTACTACGAAAAACAGGCCGTTTCGCTTGAACTCATATTGGACGGCGAAACGGTTTATTCCAACCTGCCGCCGTATGATGGGGAGCAGCCCGAGCTTGCCGTCCGCCCGGGCGAGCGCAATATTGTGCAGCGCGTTATAGACGGGCATACTTACCTGTTTGTCGCGGGGGCGCTGCCCGAGGAGGTGGGGGATTACCTGCTTGTATATGCGAAAAACCTTGACTCTATCGTGACCGCGCAACAGGAACTGACGCGCTCGCTCCTCGTTGCCAGCGTGCTCATTTCCGCCGTGCTTGCCCTCGCGCTCTATATTCTGCTTCGGCGCATATCCCGCCCCATCAGAAAGCTCACGGCAGCCACACAGCGCATCGCGGCAGGCGAAACGGGCGAACGCGTGTGGATCGCGGGCAGCGACGAATTCGCGCAGCTCGCCAGAAGTTTTAACCATATGGCGGACGAAGTGGAAAACCAGCTACACAGCCTAGAGACGGAATCTACGCGCAAGCAGCAGTTTATAGACAATCTGGCGCACGAACTCAGGACGCCGCTCACTTCCATTTCCGGCTACGCAGATTATATACAGAAAGCGACTATAACGGACGACGACAAAATCACCGCGACAGGCTATATCATAAGCGAAAGCAACCGCATGAAGGAGATCGCCTACAAGCTGATGGATATGGCGGTGCTGCGCGAGACGGGCATTCAATCCAAAGAGATCGACATAGAAGACCTGCTGGACCGTTCGCTCGCCGCTGCGGATGTGAAAGCGGTGGATAAAAAAGTATGGATCAGCGCGGACATCCACGACCGAATAAAAATACGCGGCGATATCGACCTGCTGCAAAGCCTGCTGGTAAATCTGATCGACAATGCGGTAAAGGCCTGCGACGAGGGCGACAAGGTGCTGGTGCGCACCTATTACGACGGGGATGGCAACGCGTGCGTCAGTATACAGGACAACGGCCCGGGGCTCACCGAAGAGCAACTGGAACACATCACTCAGCCGTTTTTCCGGGTGGATAAAGCGCGCAGCCGTCAGGCGGGCGGCGCGGGGCTGGGCCTTTCGTTGTGCAAGCAGATCGCCGACTGCCACCACGCGCGGCTTGTGTTTCAATCAAAGCAAGGGGTGGGTACACGCGTCATCATCGTGTTCCCCGACGAACAAACGGAGCTTGCCCCACCGCGGATAGAGGAAAGGCCGGCGCGGCGGAGGGAAAGAACATGAACAAAGCTTTCTTTGGAAAATTCGGCATGTACATCATCGCCGCCATACTTGTGGCGGCGAGCGCGGTCTGCCTGTTCGCCGTGTTTGAGACGGCGTTTATGGCGGAGGAATCTCTGGAGTCCGTGCCGTATGGCGAGGGCGGGCCGGGCGAGATATTAGAAGGCGTAGACGAGCAGGTGTACACCGCCGCGCCGGAGGCAGCAGCGCCCGCCGAAACGGCGCGGCCCACACCGATAGCGGAATTTGTGGTGCCTCCCTACAAACTGGAAGCGGCTGAGGTAGAATCAACCGAAGGCATGACCGACCTCGAAGCGGCAAGAACAAACGCCGATAAAGCCGTTACCTACGCGTCGCGCATCTACGATATGGATTTGACCGGCGCGACCGTATTGGTAAGCACATTTCCCTATGACCCGGACATTGACAGTCCGGCCTCTATGCTTGATTATTACATAATCCTGCCTTTGGGCGTGGGCAATGACGCCAGCAGCACCTTCACGATCGACGTTGCTTTGAATCAAAAAACAGGATTGCTCAACGATATCTATATACCGTTCGAAGACGCTTTTATACAGAAAAACGCGGAAGCGACGCGGGGCATAGTGCTTACCGAACGGGAATATGCGAAATTTGAGAAAAAATGCCTGCTGGATTTTCGCAGGGCGAACATGTATTTTATGGACGACAACGCGGCGTATGACCGTATCATCAATAAATCGCTGCTTGCCGCGTGGCCTGCCGTTCCCTCCACCCCGTATGGCCTGCCCAGCCCCAGCGGCGTTCCCGGCACAGAATTTATTATTCTATTGAAAGGCGGCGACGGCTACCGCGCAGTTTATACGATGACGCCGGACGAGGAACCGCTTTTAGCGGCTATATCGTATCTTACGCCCGAAGCAATGGCGAGCGAAATGCAGGTCATCAATGACATGGAAACGGAGCGGTATCAATGAGGCGGTTTATACAAAACGCGTGGGTATTTTTTGTGGCGGCGGCGGCCATTATAGTCAGCACGGTTTTACTTTCCGTATCTACCACAATGGCACAAAACCAGGTGAACGGCGTTGTGGCGGCCCTGCCGGCGGAACCGATATCGCTCGGCCTTTCTTCCGCGCCACCTGCCGCCTCGCAGGACGCACAGGAAGATCGTGCCGCGGATACGTTTGTAATGCCCCGGCTGCTGCACATCTACAACCAGTACGACCGGATGCCCGAAGCGTATGACATCACCTCCGCGCAGGCTGTGGAGATTGCGGCGCGCAAAGTGGCCGGGGTGTTCGGCGCGGATCTCGATGGGGAGGTATGCAATATTTACTTCTACAGCGTGGGCGAGGCGGCAAACAGCCGCGGGCAATGGCAAATCAGGTTTGGCGGCGAAGTCCCGGTTTCCGGCTCCTACACATACACGGCGACCATAGACTCTATCAGCGCTGAGGTTCTGAACCTTTCCCAGCGCATGAACATGGCGAAAACGCTTTTTACGGAAGAACCCATATCGCAGGAGGAATATGAGGCCGAATTGAAAGAATCCACGGCGAGAGCGGAAGAACTGGCAAAGTTATTCGCCCCTGATTCCGACATCCGTTCGGTTGAACCCGACACCTCCTACATACCTTACCCGGAAACGGAGCAGCCCTATTACTCAAACCTCACATACCATACGGTCACTGTTGTTTTTACGGACGACAGCAGCCTGCTGTTTAATTTTTTACCCGCGTCAGACGAGACGACAATCAATTACACACCGGGCGCCGGTGGGGAGGCCGTCGCCACGGAAGCCCCGGCTATGGAAGTCACTGCGGAAGGGTTTGCCCCGGCGGCCGAAAACGCCGGGATGCTGGAATAAAGCTATACACCCAGCATCAGTCCAAAATACGGATAGATTTTATCACGATATCTTCCAGGGGGCGGGCGTTCCCATCTGTGGTGACAGACGCAATTTCATCCACCACATCCATCCCCTCCGTCACATGCCCAAACGCCGCGTATTGCCCGTCAAGCTCTGTCCTGTCCGCCTGTGTGATAAAAAACTGGCTGCCGCCCGAATCCATATTGTTGCCCCTGCGCGCCATACTTATAACCCCGCGCGTGTGGCTGATCGGGTTGTCCCAGCCATTCGCCGAGAATTCGCCTTTTATCGTATGCCCCGGGCCGCCCGATCCCGTTCCCTCCGGGTCGCCGCCCTGGATCATGAATCCATCGACCACGCGGTGAAAGATCAACCCGTCATAAAAACCGTCCTTTGCCAGCGCCACAAAATTATCAACCGTGATAGGCGCCGCTTCATGATCGAGTGCAAGCTTGATCACCCCGCCGCTTGCCATGGTGATCTCCGCCGCGTAGACCGATTTTGCCCCCGCGCCGTCACCCGTCTGCGCGGGACTCCCAGATACGCCGCACGAGCAGAGCAGCGCCACCGCAAAAAGAGCGCACACAAGCAATCCAAATACTTTTTTCATAGCCGTTTCCCTCTCTGTCAAGTGGTAAATTCCGTCTCAAACGCAGCCCACGGAATATTGACTTTCGCGCCGTCATTGATAAGCGCGTCGATATGCAGCAGCAGCGGAAAGTCATTGGCGCTTGCCGCGCCCTTCGCGATCAGTTTCTTCACAGCGTTTGCCGTGCGCGTCGCGATAACGACCGACTCCAACGTCAGGCCGTGCAATTCCTCCATTGCTTTGTCAAAGTCCACGCCGCGCCCCAAAAGCGCCCCGATCTTGCGTGACCGCCCGCCAAATATCGTCACATAAAGGTCGCCCGCCGCATAAATGATATTGTCGTCATGGCCGCCGCAAAGGGCGATCAACCGGCGCATCTCACGCACGCTCTGCCCAAACAGCGCGGCCTGGGAATTGTAATGCAGCTTTCCATCCCGCTTTTCCGAAAGCCCCACCGCCAGCGACACGGCGAGCGCGTATCCGTTTTTGATGGCGACAGCGCACTCCACACCCGCAATATCTGTAGAAAGGCTGATATGGTAATATGGACATTCAAACATCTCTTTCATGGCACGCAGTGTTTGCATGTCTTCCCCGCAAAAGCAGACTTCTGTCGGGTCGTGGTCGGCCAGTTCATAGCTGGTGCACGGCCCGCCCACCGCGTTGATATTCAGCTTGCGCCCTTTCAGGTGTTGCTTGTAAAGATAGGGGTAAGGGATAAGCGCCCCGTCCTCCGTATCTTGCAAGCCCTTTGTTACGCACAGCACAGGCAGCGATTCCGGAATAACGGAGAGGACCTCGTGCTCGAACCAATCAACCCCAAAGCTCGATACCCCGCTTACCAAAAGGTCGGCGCCCGAAAGGGCTTCGCCCATCTGCTCGAACTGATAGTACTTGTAGCCATCGGGCAACCTGCGCTGTAGCGTCAGGTGCTCACCCGTTTTTTTTGCGTGCTCTATAATCTCCCTGTCCAGCGGCGTGCCTACAAGGCGCACCTCATGCCCGTTTTCCCGCGCGGGGAACCCAATGGAAGAGCCCATAAGGCCCGCGCCGACAATCGTAATAATACGCAATCTGTTTACCTCCCGGTTTGAATGTTTAAAAAGCGGCGTCGCTTCCTTACATTCAATTATACACTATCGGTATGCCGTGGGGAATGCAAGAATGAAAAAATGACGGGAGCAGCCGCAAGAGGGATGCGCGCAACTTGGCAAACAGTACTCTATCTTTTGTGCTTGCACAAAACAAGGGACGCTCGTGGCATCCCTTGTTTTTGTACCCTTACCTCTTTGAGAACTGGGGCGCGCGGCGCGCCGCCTTGAGGCCATACTTTTTCCGTTCCTTCATCCTTGGGTCGCGTGTTAAAAACCCTGCCGATTTCAGCGCCGGGCGAAGCTCGGGGTCCGCCTTTATGAGCGCACGCGCAATGCCGTGGCGGATCGCGCCAGCCTGGCCTGTATACCCGCCGCCCTTCACGCTGACAAACACATCGTAATTACCGACTGTCTCCGTAAGCACAAGCGGGGAGCGCACCAACATTTTCAATGTCTCATACCCGAAAAACTCTTCTACATCCCGTTTATTCACTGTGATATTGCCCTTGCCCGCCATAAGGCGCACGCGCGCAATCGACTTTTTCCTTCTGCCTGTTCCCAAAAACTGTTCTGTTTTTGCCATTTATAACATCCTCCCCTTAAAGCCCAAGCGCTTCGGGCTTCTGCGCTGCCTGCTGATGCTCAGCCCCCGCGTAAACACGAAGCTTTTTCAGCATCTTCCGGCCCAGCTTGTTTTTCGGAAGCATTCTCCTGATCGCTTCCTGCATTGCGAATTCGGGTCTTTTCTCCATCAAAACGCGGTAAGTAGTCGTTTTAAGGCCACCTGGATAACCCGAATGCCGGTAATACAGCTTCTGATCCAGTTTTTTACCGGTGAATATCGCCTCTTTCGCGTTGATCACCACCACATGGTCACCGACATCCACAAACGGTGTGAATTCCGGTTTGTTCTTTCCCCTCAGTATACTCGCGACTTGACTCGCAAGCCTACCGAACACCTGGCCTTTTGCGTCGATCAGGATCCATTTCTGCTCGACTTCGCCAGGCTTTGCCATATATGTTTTCATCAGGCATTCCTCCATGAACTATTCATTTTCTGTTCGCCATATGCTCCGCCGCGCGGGATTTCCCAGATCCCGCCATTAGAGGCCACGGCATACTGCGCGGCGCACGGGGCTACTGTGCAAGCACACGCATAAAATAGTTTACTCAAAAAAACGCACTGTGTCAATGATTTTTATTCATATTGGAAGGGGCTCATCCGTGCGTGGTTTTACATTAACTTTGGCCGTGATGGCGCAAGTGCTCTATACGCCTTTGCGCCGGGTGCCTCTCTTTTCCCTCTATTTTCCCCGGTCGGCGCGTGGGCGGGCGGTGAAGAATGGATTAGAAAAAACGTGCCTTTCTGTTTGTGGCTTTATTCTATCATAGGGCAGCGTTTTTTCTCATAGCGGAGTTCTCTTCCTTCTTTATCCATGACGGAGCGCCTAATGAACCGCCCGCGCGCGTGGCGAACGGCTCACCAACACCTTTCCCGCGCACAGCGCGGGAAAGGCTGTACCCATCATCATCAGAAGTCTGTATCGCCCGGCGAACTAACATCTACGCGACCGATTGCAATAATTCTCTTTTCACTCACAAGATGTATACCCCTTATCATATTCCACACCCATTAGAAATAACCCCCGCGCCTTTGCGGTAGGCCCTGCGGCCCCCCGGTCCCTCTCTTGCAAAATCCACCGTACATCCTGGGGCTTAAGCTTTCCTTGCCCCACCAGAATAAGCGTACCGGCTATAATGCGTACCATGTTGTATAGAAAACCGTTACCCTTTATATCGATAGCAATATACACGCCCCACCTCGCTACGTCGATACTGTACACCGTGCGCACCATATCCCGCACATTCGTATGCGCCGCACAGAACGATGAAAAATCATGCTTGCCCACAAGGTATGCCGCGCCTGCTTGCATTTTTTCAGTATCAAGCGGCGGGTGCACCGGCATACTGCGCCCGCTAAAAAGCGCCGAGCGCTGCCGCGCGTTCCGAATGACATAGCGGTAATGCTTTCCGCTTGCGCTGTAGCGCGCATGGAACCCTTCCGGCGCGGCAAAAGAAGACTGCACCGAAATATCGTCCGGCAACGCGTCATTTAGCGCAAAGGCAAACTTCTCCGGCGGTATGAAGGAACCCGTATCAAAATGCGCGACCTGCGAGAGGGCGTGTACCCCCGCGTCTGTGCGCCCCGCGCCGTGAATGCGCACGCGTTCTTTCGTAACGGCGAAAATAGCTTTCTCAATCTCTTCCTGGATCGTGGCGGCGTTTTCCTGGCATTGCCACCCCGCGTAATTTGTACCGTCATATTCAATATTGAGTACGATCCGCATGGCCCCACCCTTCTCTTTTTTGAATAGGGTTTAAGTATACCACACCCATGCGACTTTTGCATAAGCCGGGGCGTCGCGAGGGTAGTTGCCGTGCATTCTCATACCATATTTAATTTTACAACAGAAAGTTGCACGTCGATTTTAGCATTGTCCGTGGTAAGCGTAGTTGACTACCCGGCCGGGGCAGAAGCTGTGTCGGCAGCCCCGCCGATGCTTTCCACTTGCGCGGAATAGGCGGAGGGCGTTGGCAGTGACGCGTCATTTATTCGCTTTGGCGGCCGTGACACCACACAGCCGCACAGCAATATCATAGCCAGCAACACTATAATCGCGGTGCGAACTGTTTTCCAGGCCTTTTTGCTCATAACGGGTTCCTTTCCGTGGCACGAGGTTCACGATAGCCGGTTTTACACACCTATATAAACAACATCCCGTTTATGCAAACACCGCCTGTGGCGGCAAAAAGACCACCCCGGCAAAGTCCTGGACATGCCAAGCCTGTTTTAGAACAAATTAACTTAATGCCGGACAAATAGGTTTGAGCAAAATCGATTTTAGGTAAGATGCGCAAACGCGGACGTATCGGTACATACGGCAAGTTTGCGCAACGACGGCTGGGAATGATTTTACCGGAGATATCCGGCTATCATCGGGGATACGCTAAACCCTCTTGCGGGTCATGTCCGCGATCCACCCGGGCAGCGACGGCGCGGTCTCTTGAAACCGTTCCATGAGATGAGGGTTAAAAACGCCGCAATCGCCATGCAATATCATGGTTACCGCCTCGTCGTGCGTGTATGCTTTTTTATAAACCCGGTTGCTGGTAAGCGCGTCATATACGTCGGCAAGGGAAGCCGCCTGCGCCCAGATGGAGATTTCGTCGCCCGCAATCCCGTCCGGGTAGCCTTTGCCGTTCCAGCGTTCGTGGTGATGCCTGCATATGTCGTAGCAATAGTCATAATACTCTTTATCCGGCACATAGTCCAGGCTTTCGAGTATGCTGCATCCCTGCAGCGGATGCGTTTTCATGACCTCAAACTCTTCCTTTGTAAGCGCCCCCGGCTTCAAAAGCACAGAATCCGGCATGGCGATCTTGCCTATGTCGTGCAGCATGGAAGCGTCCGCAATCGTCTCGACCAGCTCTTTAGGGAAGCCGTATTCGTCATTCATCATAGTCAAAAGGATTTTTGTGATATTGCTCATGCGTTTCACATGCTCGCCCGATTCAAAGTTGCGGAATTCCACCGTGGTGGCGAGCGCGTCGATCAAAAAACGGTTTGCGCGCTTTAAGCGAAGGTCTTGTTCGGCCAGCTTTTCGCGAGATTCCGTGAGCTTTGCCTCGATATCGTTTTTATGCGCGTAAAGGTCGATCACATTGCTCACGCGGCGGTACACGATTTCGGCGTTAAACGGTTTGGTCACCACATCGGATACGCCCAGACTGTACCCCCGCAGTGTTTCATCGTCGCCCGTCTCCCCCGTGATCAAAATTACCGGGACAAAATTGATGTCGCCGGACGCATTCATGGAACGCAAAACGCCGAACCCATCCATTTCCGGCATAATGAGGTCAAGTAAAATAGCGGCGATTCTTTCCCGGTATTCGCCTATGAGCGCAAGGGCCTCGCGCCCGTTTGCCGCTTCCAACACATCATATTGCTGTGTAAAAAGCTCACGCAGCGCAAGCCGGTTTATTTTGATATCGTCGACTACAAGGATCTTTTTTTCTGATTTTTCCAAATGAATATCTTCCTTTTCTTTCAACGAGCCGGTTTGCTATACGCGGACAGGCCGCGCCTGTGTACCCACTTTTGCAGCGCATGGCATTTCTGTACCTATTATACTGTATTGCGCGGAAAAATACCACAGGCTATTTTACATCTTTTGTTCTTTGGGCATGACTTTCTGCGGTTGTTCCTCCATATGGCCGAAAAATTTTGTTTGACAGATGGCGGCATGTGTATTAATATCATAGTGAAATACTAGGGATTGTGGAAATAAAACGTCGGGCGTTTTATTTGGTGAATGGTATGAAATTATCAACAAAAGGAAGATATGGTTTAAAAGCGCTGGTAGATCTTGCCGTAAACGGCGATAAAGAAGCGGTCTCCGCAGGCAGTATCGCACAGCGGCAGGATATTTCCGAAGGGTATCTGGAACAACTGCTGGCGCGGCTTAAAAAAGCGGGTATCGTTGTGAGCGCGCGCGGCGCGCACGGCGGTTACTTTCTTGCGCGGCCGGCGGAGCAGATACGGGTGGGCGATGTGTTGCGGGCGCTCGAGGGCAGCATAGAACCTGCGCCCTGCCCCGGGCTTGAGGGCGAATGTACGGACGCAAGCTCGTGCGTCACAAAAAACCTGTGGCGGCGCATCAACGAGGGGCTGACAAAGATTGTGGACGAAACGTCCCTTAGGGCGCTGATCGAGGAAAGCGGGCAAAAGCTGCCTACGCAATGAGCGGGAGGGATACTGGTATGATTTATTTGGATAATGCCGCGACAACAAAAACAAAGCCGGAAGTAGTGGCCGCTATGCTCCCCTTTTTTACGGAACAGTATGGAAACCCGTCCGGCTTTTACCCGCTGGCGGAAAAGAGCGCACAGGCGGTGCAGGCCGCGCGCGATACCATAGCGAAAAGCATTGGCGCGCAGCCGTATGAAGATCCGGAAAAGTTTGACGTGTACTTCACGGCAGGCGGCACGGAAGCGGATAACTGGGCGCTCATCGCCACGGCGGAGGCTTACCGGGATAAGGGAAAACACATCATCACTTCTACATTCGAGCACCACGCGGTGCTGCACACCTGCAAGTACTTGGAGCAGCGCGGGTTTGAGGTGACTTACGTGAATGTGGATAGCGACGGGATCGTAAAGCTGGATGAGCTTGCGGGCGCGGTGCGCGATGATACGATACTCATTTCCGTGATGTTCGCGAACAACGAGATCGGCACGATCCAGCCAATCAAAGAAATAGGCGAAATAGCCAAAAAACATGGCGTATTGTTCCATACGGACGCGGTGCAGGCATTNNTGCCATGTGCCCATACATGTGGAGGAACTGGGTATCGATATGATGAGCGCGAGCGCGCACAAGCTCAGCGGCCCCAAAGGCATTGGCTTTTTGTATATCCGCAAGGGGATAAAGATAAAATCGTTCCTACACGGCGGGGCGCAGGAACGGAAGCGCCGCGCGGGCACGGAAAACGTGCCGGGTATCGTGGGCTTTGGCAAGGCAACGGCGCTCGGCATGGCGACGATGGCGGAGCGCGCGCAAAAGGAGACAGCGCTGCGCGACCACCTGATCCGCCGCATCACCGGGGAAATCGGCCAGGTGAAGCTGAACGGTTCGCGGGAAAAGCGGCTGCCCGGTAACACGAACTTCAGCGTGCGGTTTGTGGAGAGCGAATCGCTGCTGCTTGACCTTATTGGCAAGGGCGTTTACGCCTCAAGCGGTTCGGCGTGCACCACAAAGTCGCTCGACCCGTCACACGTGCTGCTGGCGTGCGGCATTTCGCATGAGCGTGCGAACGGTTCGGTGCGCATGACGCTTTCGGACGAGAATACGATGGAAGAGATTGATTACACGGTGGATTGCTTAAAGGAAACGGTCGAACGGTTCCGGGCTTTGTCGCCGTTGTATGAGGACTATAGGAAACAGCAATAGAGAATAAAAATATAGAACGTAAACAGGAGCAAAAGAGCTATGTACAGTGAAAAAGTAATGGATCATTTTGAGCACCCGCGCAATGTGGGCGAAATAGAGGGCGCTTCGGGCGTGGGTACGGTGGGCAACGCCAAATGCGGCGATATCATGCGCATCTACCTTGATATCGACGACGGCGGTATCATACGCGACGTGAAGTTTAAAACTTTCGGCTGCGGCGCCGCGGTGGCGACGAGCAGCATGGCGACGGAGCTGGTGAAGGGGAAATCCGTTAAGGAAGCGCTCGCGGTGACAAACCGTGCCGTTTTGGAAGCGCTGGACGGGCTGCCCAGCCAGAAGATACACTGCTCTATGCTGGCGGAGGAAGCCATACAGGCGGCGCTGTGGGATTACGCGGAAAAGCACGGCATCAAAATAGACGGGCTTGAAAAACCAAAGACGGACATTGGCGAACAAGAGCAGCAAGAAGAAGAGTATTGATCTTTGATGAATGAATTTGCGAGAACCGCCATGCTGCTGGGCGATGAAGCCATGCGCAGGCTGAGACAAGCCCATGTCGCCGTATTCGGCTTGGGGGGCGTGGGTTCTTACGCGACCGAAGCGCTTGTGCGAAGCGGCATAGGCAGCCTTTCCCTTTTTGACGGCGATACGGTGGACATAACAAATAGCAACCGGCAGCTTTTTGCCGCGCACTCTACCATTGGCCAATATAAAACGG
The DNA here is from genome assembly GCA_003510345.1 of Clostridiales bacterium. Taxonomy (GTDB): domain Bacteria; phylum Bacillota; class Clostridia; order Christensenellales; family Christensenellaceae; genus UBA5399. The sequence goes on from DOMW01000096.1 coordinate 18,545, forward strand.
ACGTGGCGAAGCGGCGCGCGCTGGATATCAACCCGGACGTGGAAGTGGAAACGTATCCCGTGTTCTATACGCGGGAAAACGCGGCGGAATACAGCCTTTGTGGATATTCCTATGTGGTGGACGCCATCGATATGGTTTCCTCTAAGCTGGAGCTGGCGGCGCGGGCGGCGGAGGCAGGCGTGCCCATCATAAGCGCGATGGGCGCGGGCAATAAGCTTGACCCGTCCCTGTTTGAAGTCGCGGATATCTACAAAACTTCCGTGTGCCCGCTCGCCCGCGTGATGCGGCGCGAACTGAAAAAACGCGGCGTGGAAAAACTGAAAGTAGTGTATTCGAAGGAACCGCCCGTGCAAACGGAAGGGCGCGTGCCCGGCAGCGTGGCATTTGTGCCGTCCGTGGCCGGGCTCATCATGGCGGGCGAGGTCATAAAGGACATTGCAGGGCTGGGAGCACTGTAATGCCCGCTATTATTCAAGTGGTCAGCGCGAGGGTTTAGTGAAAAAGGGATTTTCGCTAAACCCTCGCTTCGTTGGCTAATAAATGGTAGAATGGCTATATACGATACAGCCAAGTCAGTAGTAAATCTATAGTATATGGAGGAGTAAGACTATGCGTTTCAATGAAGCGACAATACGGATACTGGTGCGGGGCGACTATGGCGCCTGTTATGACTTTTATACCGGAAAGCTGGGGCTTGTGCCGGTATGGGGAGATAGAAACGGCCCTTACACGTCTTTTACCGTTAAAGAAGGGGAACCGCCATGCTTTGCTATTTTTTCTGCCGCCAACATGGCGATGTTTAAGGGTTATGAACAGCCGGATGCAAACGTTCAGCCGGATACGGTCGCGGCGATCCTGCCCACGGATGATTTGGACGGAGATTACAAGCGGCTGAAAGCGGCCGGTGTTGCGTTTTTAGGTGAACCCCAACACATTGAGGACTGGGGAATGCGTTGTGTCTATTTCAGGGACACGGAAGGCAATCTGTTTGAACTGAATGATGCCGACGGCGGCGTGTAACAAGAGACTCCGCATGATAAATGGTTTTTGCTGTACAAATATTTTTACGGGAAACGCGGTAACGCTAATAAAGTTCTATCGGGAAACACTGGAAATACCCATGCTGAAAACGGATGTCGATGAATACAATGGCGTTTATCTTGGGTTTACAAAAGATGAGCCATCCATTTGTATTTGGGACGCAACCAAGTGGAACGTGCCTGTTAGCGGGGCAATGTCATTCGTTTTTCGCTGTGATGATTTGGATGCCACTGTTTCAGAGCTAAAGAAAAAAGGCCTTGTTCTGAATGCGCCGGAAAAATTTGAATGGGGTACCTACGAACTTCGCCTAAAAGACCCGGACAATAATGAAATCGTAATAGTAGAATTTCTGAACAAGTGAACCGGACCAGTAGACTTCCATATAAATGCGTGGCAGAATCGTCTCGGCGCGGCACGGTTGTCCGAAGCAGGTGAAGCAATTGAATCGAATTTATGAAATATTGAAAAATACCGCGGGTTTTGCAGGCAAATTGAAGCTCGATGAAGCCAAAAACCGCCTTATGATTGTATTTCATGAGTATTTATGCCTTACATATATTGAAGGCAATTATACAACCGCCAGGGATGAAGGGCTTATACGGCTGAATGATGATGTAACGCATTGGCATATTCAGGAGGATGAGGAAGCCATGGAAATTGTGACTACTATTGCCGGGGGTGATCTTGTTTTCCTTGAGAAGCATTTGGTTTGGCGCAATACAGAACTCAAACTCATGGATAGGCTCAAACTCATGGATAAAGAGAAATTTGAAAAGAAGAAAGAACGATACATGAGAAAAAAGTCTTTGCGAATCTATACGGGAACCGAAATAATCAAGCGGGATGGATGACATAGCGCGGATAGTAAGCCTTGCAAGGGCAATGACAATTGAAACCGGGAAAGCAATACGTGTTAGTTGTTCCCGGTAAATATAAACGCTTGACAATATTCATGTGTTGTGTATAATTATACAAAAAAGGAGCATTTCTCGTATGAATATTCAAAATATTGCCGGCGGCGTATGCGCGGCTAAAGGGTTTACGGCAAGCGGTGTGCACGCCGGGATAAAAGCCGGTTCCGCCAAAGCCGACCTCGCGATGATACTGTGTGATACAGTTTGCAGCGCGGCTGCCGTCTATACGCAAAACAAAGTAAAAGGCGCGCCGATTTTTGTGACGCAGCGGAATACCGCGGATGGAACGGCGCGAGGTATCCTGTGCAACAGCGGCAACGCCAATACCTGTAACCCGGATGGCATGGAAGTGGCGCAGGCTTGCTGCGAGCTTGCCGCAAAAGCCACCGGGCTTGCACCCGGCGATTTCGTGCTGGCGTCCACCGGCGTCATAGGGCAGGCGCTTGCACTTGCGCCGTTTGAACGGGGCGTTCCGGAATTGGTAAAAAAGCTTTCCAAAGAAGGCGGCAAAGACGCGGCGCGCGCCATTATGACGACGGACACGTCTGTGAAAGAATTCGCGGTGGAATTTGACCTGGGCGGAAGCACCTGCCGCCTGGGCGCGATCGGCAAAGGCAGCGGCATGATAAACCCCAATATGGCGACCATGCTGGTGTTCCTCACCACCGACGCGGCGATAAAACCGACGCTTCTTCAGCGCGCGCTCTCGGACGTTGCAAGCGTGACGCTCAACCAGATCTGTGTGGATGGAGACACTTCCACAAATGATATGGCGGCAATCCTTGCAAGCGGGCTTGCGGGAAATGCCTGTATAGAGGAACCGGGGGAAGGGTACGAGGCGTTTTGTGACGCGCTGCATAACGTGTGTACCAAAATGAGCCGCGCGCTTGCCGCGGATGGCGAAGGCGCGACCAAACTGCTGGAATGCAAGGTAACAAACGCCCGCACGGCGGCTATAGCGCACGCGGTCGCAAAGACAGTGATCGCAAGCGATTTATTCAAAGCCGCGATGTTTGGCGCGGACGCCAACTGGGGGCGCGCGCTTTGCGCCATCGGCTATACGCCCGGCGATTTTTCCGCCGAGCACGTGTCGCTCGTTTTGAAGAGCGGGGCGGGGCAGGTGCTGGTGTGCGAAGAGTCCGCGCACGCGCCGTACAGCGAGGAAGAGGCCTCCCGTATATTGGCGGAAAACGAAATCGAAGTGCTCATCGATATGCATGACGGGGTGGAGTCCGGCGTCGCGTGGGGCTGTGACCTGACATATGATTATGTGAAGATCAATGGTGATTACCGGTCGTGAGCGGCGCGTTCCGCCCTGTTGTTAGCGCCAAGTCGTTAGGTAAGCACTGATTTATACAGGCCATGCGCGCTTATAAACCTTTTATGGGCGGCAGTTCAACAAGGGTTGTTTATGTTTCGGTTAGGGACTGGAGATACGAACCCGCTTTAACCAACGGTTACTCAGGATTGCCGGGCCGCTCATTTTCGATATGTGATCGCGGCATATTTGGACGCCATTTTCCCAATGGCATAGAACAGGCCGCCAAAAGGCTTTTTATATAACGGAACCGGTATGGATGGGTCGTAGACCTTTTTTGCCCTGACCGGCTCAGTCCAATGTATGCCGTCCAGGCTTTCATATTCCGTTCCCGGCGCATAGGCGGGGCTCATTCCGCGAAATATATTATATGGGATGAGCAGGGCAAGTGACGGCGCGTGCATTTCCTTTGAGGCAACGTCATTATGAAACTTCACCGCCATTTTTACACACTTATTCTTTGTCTTCTCATTTATTTCATACGCATTGTAACTGTAGGAAACCACAGGAAACTCATAACACCTGTTAAAGCCTATCCCCCGCAGCGTCCCGGCGGTATATTGCACCGCTTTCTTCGCCCCCACGCCGCCGACCGTCGATATGACGATTGCTTTTTTTGTAAAGAAATAGGGCCGGTGAAGCATAAAGCATAAATGGTCTATGAAGTTTTTTGTCAATGCGGCGGGCTGCATATTAAATGTAGTCGTCGCAAAAATAACGCCGTCAGACCAATCAATTTTACTTATAACTTCTCGCATGGTTTTGTTATGGGGGCAGTGCTCATGCCCTTTTCTGAAACACAGGCTGCACCCCGTGCAGAAAGGCAGCTCCAGATCCGCCAAATGAATTTCATCAAAAACCGCTTCGGCGGACATGGCTTGTATTTCATTTTTAATCAATTCTACCAGCATCCAGGTATTTCCCTTGCGCGGGCTTCCGTTAATCAGCAGGTAATTCATGATTCACCCTCCTTATACACTTCGTTCATAAAGCCGCGGAGCAAAATATCGACCAGGTTTTCCACAAACAGGCCGCGCTCTTTTTTATTGTACATATCAATGCCAAAGATATCCTTGCTGATGTCTTTCCGCAAAAACATAGACGACATGGCAGATGTCAGCGCAAACAGCGTGATGAGCTCCCTGCCCTGCGGCGTGCCCTTGCCCCCTGTGGAGTGTGAAAAGCCTCTTACCGTGCCCATCGTGTTATCGTTTGGCTTGGGGCTTTTGCAATCCCCCAAAATGGATATACGGGATACAGGCTGATTCTCCATCAGAAAATCCATCACCAGCTTCGCCGTGTGCTTTAGCCGTGTGGGTACATCTTCTGCGGCACAGCCGGGCTGAAAAGACGAAATCACTTTTCTGATAATCCGCTGCACACATATCTCGATCAGGTTATCCTTCGTCTGAAAGTGATAATTGACGAGCCCAACGCCGACACCGGCTTCCTTTGCGATCATGCGGGTGGTGATACCGTCGATATCACCCGCGCTCTCCATGATCAGGTTTGTTGTAACGTCGATGAGTTTTTCTTTGATAATGTCCGCCTTTTTCATTAACGCCTCCGTACTGATCAATGTTTTGAACAACGTTTTAATTTATTGTAACGCATAACACGGGAAATGTCAATAGCGTAGGTTGCGGTTGGAGTAGGGCGCGTCTTCCAGACGCGCCGTGTTTGGCATCTATTCTAGGCACGGCGCGTCAAGGATGCCGCGCCCTACTAAAAACTACCTTTAATCAGTGGTTACCTAGCAATTATATGTGTATGACAAAGCTGCGCGCCGACTATGTCTTTTGATTGATAAGTGAAATAATGTCGTGTATCAGGAACATACGTTCATCAAGCTCATTGATCTTGTTCGCGCAGATTACCAGTTCATTGAGAAGATGCTGGGGAACATGCCCGTTGTACTTGTAACGGACTTTATGTTCTAACGATGCCCAAAAATCCATAGCACCGGTGCGAATTTGAAACTCAACAGGAATAGGCGCATTAACACCGTCGCATACCGGCACGGAAATAATTACATGGTGGCTCCGATATCCGCTTGGTTTCGGAGCGTTCACATAGTCCTTTTCCTTTAACAGCTCCACGCCGGGCATAAACTTTATGTGTTCCGCTATGGCTTTGATGTCGTTTGTAAATGAAGAAATAACACGTATTCCAATAATATCCGTTAAATGCGCCTGGGCGCTTTCTGCCGTTATGGCGGCACCCATTTTCTTAAGTTTTTTTGCGATACTCTCCTGTGTTTTCAACCTGCCAGAAAAGCGTTCAATGGGGTTGCTCATCTGAGCACTTTCAAGACCGGCCTTAAATTCATGTATCTGCGAAAGCATGTTTTCAAGGACAATTCCATAAGTTTTCATCACATCTTTCAGTTTTGCGGCTTCATCGTCCGAAAATGTAGGAATGGTTTCATGATCCATCTCTTTTTCCGTCCGGTTTATGAGAGCATTAACACGAGCTATCAACTGGTTGGGCTCGACTGGCTTTAGTAAGTAATCGTCACTACCCAAATCACGGCTGGTCACGTAATCCAAATCGCTGCTCCGGCCTGTCAGCATGATGATAGGCACACGGCTGATCTTTCGTAGTTCTTTACAAATAACAAACCCATTTGGACCAGGCATCATAACATCTAAAATGACCAAATCGGCTGGTTTCTCAATGAACGCCGACAGCAGCAGATCACCGCTTGGAAATTCCTCAACGGCATATCCTGCCTTTTCCAAAAAAATTCTTGCCATCAACCTCATCGCTTCAATATCGTCAGCTATATAAATTGTCTTTTTCATACAGATAAGTCCTTATGCCAATGCAGGACACGACCCTTGTTTGGCGTAGTATATTTAACAAGTATTATACTTGCTTGAACGAATAATTGGAAGATTGAAAATTCATGATAGCTCCATTTCCTGAGTTGCTAAATATGGCAGGCTGGAAATCAGCAACAACAGGGCCGAGAGAAGCATCAAGCCTTTTGTGATTGGCCGCAAGAACTTTTTATTCGCCAATACACCGCGCGGCGCCCGGGCCAGCGCCATTATGTTCAGCATCATTGAAATGGCGAAAGAGAACGGCCTTAATCCATATGCGTATTTAACCTACATTTTTCAAAACGCACCCAACTGGGATATTCGCAATAATCCGGATTATTTGCAGTTTCTTATGCCCAGTGATGTGAAAGATTCCGGTGTACTCGATAAAATCCATTGATTTGGTGCGGGCGTTTTTGACGCTTACGTAATATATAATCGCGCCCGCTTATTGAATACGCCGTAGCCCCCTTACCTTGGATAGGGGGTTAAAAGGCGCGACTTTCGATTGTATTAGGTAAGGCACGTTATTATAGCGGGCAGAATAAAAATGCCGAACACCATGCTTGCCGCTGCGAAGGCGATATTCAATTTCAAGTGGATGTTCAGGTATGCAATGTACTCACGCAATATGGCGTTTGGCAAAAAATACCATGCGGTTTTCGCGCCTATACCAGATATTTGCAGTCCGGCTTTTCTGGCGAAAATACCCGCGCGCAGCATGTGGTAGTTATTTGTCGCGTAGATGCACTTATACAGCTTGCCAGAGGAATCCCTGTCCATAACTTCTTTTGCAAACTTCATATTCTCCAGTGTTGATACGGAGCGCGTTTCCAATAATATATCATCGTCGGGTATACCCTGTTCCAGAGCATATATCCGCATTGCTTCCGATTCCGGACATGATTCATCCCGGCCCTGGCCGCCGGAAAGAACCAGTTTTGGCGGAGTGCCTTCCGCTTTCTGACGATGGTAAAACGATATTGCTGTATCCATACGTCTGGCAAGCAGGGGCGTGACCTTTCCGTGCCTGACCATGCTACCGAGAACGATGATATAGTCCTGATCCCTGCGCGGTCGCGAGAGGTTGCACAGTATCATACTAACAGTGAATTGGGTCAAATGGAGCAGATAGAAGACGACCAGTCCATACGCCGAATCAATGATCATAAGCATTATATAAGGCCAACGGGACGTATCTGTCACATGGGGTGCTATGGTTACTAGCAACAGGATAGCCGCCAGAACTAAAGTAAAAGCATGCTTGAAACTGCGGCGTTCTTTTCTAAACATAATTACAGTATCTAGTATCAAAAAAGCGACTAAGATATACGCGCCAAACGCAAAGAGCAGAAAGATCAATACCATCACAAACGCGATAAATATTTCAGCGGCGGGACTGTTGCTGGCGTATGCCTGGATAAAGACGATGCCGAAGAAAGATACTAGGCAACACGAAAGCAAGAGACCTGCCACAAGGTTTGTTCGGTTGATTCTGTACGAAGCAAAAAACAACAGCAAAAAAGCCAGCGGTATACAATATGTAACTATGACGTTTATATCCATTCGCACGATATCATCCTGCATTTTTTGAGAACCTGTCGATAATTATTATATCAGAAAATTCAACCAAAATCATGGATTAGCATACAATTTTTAATTATATATTGGCGGCACCCCGGACGCCGTCTGTTTTCCGTGGAGGAATATAAGTCTGTCAGTCGATAAGTATATAAGCCGAGACAAATTGTGAATCGCTTATATCCTTACTTTTGTGAGATTTTGAAAACCGACTGAAAGGGTAACTGACTGTGAAAACTATACTATCATGGATGGTATCGTATTTCACTTATTTCAGCGCACCTTACCCATAAATCTTTCCTCATCCACGATTACGCGGGTATGGATTCCTTTTCCAATTTTTGCGGATAAAACACTTGCAATTTAGCGGATAACGCGGTATGCTTCAGTGAAGAATGGCGGTGAACTTCTTGCGTTATCAAAAACGTTTTTTAGACCAGACGCTTGCCGAGCGGCTTGAAAGCTCCGGCGCCGTACTCATAGAAAGAACAAAAGGCTGCGGTCAAACCGAAACCGCAAAGAAAATGGCAGGTAATCAACGCGACGGTGAGCCAAGCGCCCAGCGGCAAATACTTCGTATCCATATGCTGTACTGACGTTGATATCGAGCCATACGCGCCCACCGGCCAGACTGTTGGCGTTGATATGGGCATCAGCAACCTAGCGGCGCTATCCACCGGCGAGAGCATACCAAATCCCAAGCACTTACGCAAAGCGGAAAAGCGCCTAACGCGTGCACTGTTGGTCATCGCAATATAAAGACAACTTTCCGTGGCTAATAGAAATGGATAGCTCAAAGACCAACTATCTACTATGAGTGAGGATGAATGCCTGCACCTTCTCGCCATCGACAGAATGCTGGTAAACGGAATGGGAACAGCGTTTAATCAAAGAATCTGGAGGACACACAGTTATGCTTAGATTTATAGATCACACAAAAATGGGGCGCAGCCAGTTGGGATGGCTGGACAGCCACTTTCACTTTTCTTTTGCCGAATATCATAATCCGAAGAATATTCGCTTTGGTGTTTTACGGGTATTAAACGACGACATCATTCAGGCGCAAACGGGTTTTGACACACATCCGCATCGAGACATGGAGATACTCACCTATGTCGTGCAGGGAGCGGTGTCCCACAAAGATAGCATGGGCAACGCTCACGCCCTTAAACGCGGACAGGTGCAGTATATGTCGGCTGGCACAGGCGTCTTCCATAGCGAACACAACCTGCAAGAGAAGGATGAACTGCGACTGATGCAGATATGGATCCTGCCCGATCAGCGCGGCTACGAGCCTAATTACGGCGATTATCAATTCGCGCTGGAGGATAGGGTCAACAAGTGGATGCCGATTGCTACTGGGTACGGCAACAAAGGCAGCGATGCTCCGATAAAAATACACCAGGACATCAACGCATATGCCACCATTCTTAGCGCAGGAAAAAATATCGATTTTAAGGTTAGTGACAGTCGGCAAGCGTACTTGGTATGTTTGGAGGGCGCAGCGAAGATCGGCGACATTAGCTTGAATACGCGGGATGCACTGGAAATCGTTCAAGAGGATGTGACTATTACCACTGACGATGGATGTCATTTGCTCATCATCGAGATGGCATATGATGATGCCTATTATACCACTTAGGTAACCACTGATCAATTCAGGCCACGCGTCTTTCCGGCGCTTTTCGCCCGTGCCAGCGCCGCCAGAACCCGCTCTTAGCGCTGCTAGGAACGGAACCTGCCGACACTGCCACGAACAAAAATCACTCGGAAATCCACGGACTCGCTTTAATCAGTGCTTACTTAGGTAGGGGTCAATCCCAAACTTTGTGTAAACTCCAAATAGCGGAGTAGAACTGAGCAGTGTATTTCAAGGCGGCAGCCCAGGAGAGACTGAATTATCAGTTTCTTCCGGGATTTTTTAAATTTCATTCATGCCATCCTGCCTTTTCGGCCAGCGCGGAGTATGATTAAACTATTCGCCTAGCCAATCACCTACGGTTCTGGGAGACGAACATGTGTCAGAAAGCGCCCTACAGTACTCTTTCACATATTGGCGCTGTACGCCACATTAAATTAAATGGCTGTAGACGCAGACACAAACTTACTTTTGGGCGCTTGGCAAATGGGGCAAACATAATCATTCGGTAGCCCTGTAAACGCTTCTTTCGTTCCGGCATATTCATAACCGCACACACTGCACGTATATGCCGCGCCGTATTCCGCATCATCGCCTGCGTAGCTTGACGCTTTTTGGGGTGTTTTTCCTTTTACAACATTATGATAGTACGCGTATGTCATGGGCGGTTCTTTCATCAGATTTTCCGCGTCTACGACCTCGGCTATGAAAACCGTGTGCGTAAAATTGTCAATAAAATTAATAATTTTGCATTCCAGATACCCCGTCACGCCCTCCGTAACATACGGCAGGCCGGAGGATGTCAACGCGGAGGACACCTCTGCAAACTTGTCCCGGTCCTTGCTGCAGGAAAAGCCAAAGACGCCGAACGTACTTTCCTTTGCTTTTTCCGATAGAATGGACACAGTGAACTCCCGGCATTGCTTCATGCAGGCGTTTGTATAGTTGTCCCGATTGACGCATACGGTCAGCGTCACCGGTTTGGAAGTCGATTGCGTCACCGTGTTGACAACGCACCCCGCTTTCCTGTCGCCATACTTCGTGCCAATAATGTATAAACCATAAGACAAATTAAACAGAGCTGTTACATCCATATTAAGAGCCTCCTATGAATTTATATGTGGGACAGAGCCTACTTAATACTATATCAGTTGTCTCTACTATTTTCAATAACCTGAACATGTTGGAATGAACATGTTGGAATCGCAGAAATTTATTGACGTTCCCAGTTTAAGAAGGAACGTCAACAAAAAAATGGACAGATTCTAAGCCACAAGTGATAGCGGCCTGTTCTGTAGGGCTAAAAAGTAATCTCTTGGTGATAGATAGCCCAGTCTTTTTTGTGCTCTCCGG
>DOMW01000166.1 GCA_003510345.1 Clostridiales bacterium
CGGAGGGGGAGGCCCGGCGGACCCGCCGCCCCAGCCCGCGAAGCCGGAGTTTTATGAAAAGCAGGATATACTGAACGCGCGGGTGGAAACGACGACCACGATCGGGGGCATTCCCCTGCAAATCACCACATGGACGCCCGCGAACGCGAATTATGTGATACAGAAAGTGGAAGTGCGGGATGAATACGCGGAATCTACGGGCCGCCTGCGCGCGTTTGGCTTCACGCCCACGGGCGTCCGCGGCGGCACGATCACCGTGGACAAGGGCGTGGACGACGCCATTGATACAGCCTGGGTAAGCCGCAAAACAGCCAGCCCGAACGGGAGCTATGATACGGATATCGGCTGGCGCTCCGAGGTGGTTTTGAACACAAAGGTGATCGGCGGCACAGACACGGCGGTGGGCGTGATGGACCACAGCGACGCCCGAAGTTTTGTGGAGTTCACCATCACGAAAGGCACGCCCGCTTATGTAGTGACGGCTGTGGGCGGCGCGGGGCGCACCTATGTGCACGGCGGCACGGGCTACGACCAGCTTAACCCGGCGCGCAATGGCGAAACCCCCGTGCAGGAATCGGCCAGGATGCTGGCGGCTGTTACGAGTGAAGCGAATATTACCACAATGCTCGAAGACCATGCCGCGTGGTGGAAAAACTATTGGATGCAGTCTTACGTGAAGGTGAACGGGGGCGGCCCGCTTGCCAGCGTGGAAAAATATTATTACGCCGCGCAGTACCTGCTTGGGGCCTCCACGCGGGAAGGCAAGCAGCCGGCGGGCCTTTTCGCCCACTGGCACACCACCGATTCCTCCACATGGAACGGCGACTACCACCTGAACTATAACTTCATCTCCACATGGTACGGCTCGGCCTCAAGCAACCGCGAAGAGCAGCTTTTGCCCGCCGTTATGGCGCTGAACGACTATATATCCGTCGCGCGGGAAAACGCGGCCTCCACAGCGCGCAACGGCACGCGCGGCATAGAGAACATCACAAACGGCAATGACCCGAACCGCCCGGCTTATTCGCCGAACGAGGACACGCCGTATATACAGTACCGCCTGGAAAAAGACGCGGCGGAGGGCGTCACCACCATTCACCCGCAAAACGGCATCGCGGGAGGCTTGCTCTTCCCCGTGGGCGTGGGGCCGTGGGGTTCCGCCCCGGATACCGGCTTCCACGGCGAGGCGGTGAACGGCCCGTTTTCCGCGTGGCCGATGATAGAGTATTACAATTATACGCTGGATACGGATTTTCTCGCGGATAAAGCGTTTGACATGGTAAAAGGCACGGCTACGTTTGGCGTGGGCTGGATGGAAAACTACGCGACGGACGCGGACGGGCAAGAGCTGTACAGGCTTATCTCCGGCTATAACGAAGGCTCGTGGAGCCTGAACCCCGCCGTTGAGCTGGGGGCGTATAAGATGGTGCTGGAATATGCCGCGAAATACGGCAGGATACTGGACGCGGCGGGCAAACTCAACCCGGCCGACCGGGCCATGATCGAGGTATGGGAAAATGTGCGCGCCGGAATGGCCGCGCAGCCCACGGCTATGTCGCAGGGCAATGATCTAACTACAATGGCCCTGTGCTACGCGCTTGCGCAGGAGGAGTATAAAGACGGCGTCTGGGCGGAAATGGCCAGCCCGCTGCCGAGCGACGGCAATATTATCCCGCTCGAGTCCATCATCCCCTCCGGCCAGATCGGCTATTTCTCGCCGGAAGAGGAGCTGCAAACCGCGCGCAACACGATACTGCGTTTTGGCGGCAACGCGTGGTCCACGATGAACAATTTCCCCAAAGGCTTCCCCGTGGCGGCCCGCGTGAAGTTTAACCCCGACAGCCTTATGACGGCGCTGGCCGATCGGATAAACAAGCAAATACAGGCCGCCAATTTGCGTATAAGCGACGACGCCCACGGTATTGAGAAGACGGGTGCGATCGAAGCGATAAACAGTATGCTGATCATCGGCGATAAAGACGTTGTGAAGGTGTTCCCCAACTGGTATACGGGCGGCACGAATTTTGTGAACCCCGGCGTGGCAAAAAAAGACGCCGAGTTCCATCGCCTGCGCGCGCCCGGCGCGTTTACCGTAAGCGCGAAATACGAAGCGGGCGCGTTTAGCGGGGGCGGCGGGGTCACCAGCCTGAAAGTGACGAGTGAGGCGGGCGCAAGGCTCACCATAGCGTCGCCGTGGGGAAGGAATATCGTTGTGAAGGGATCGGACAGCGGCAATGTGCCGTTTGACTTCGGAACGGCCCCCAACCACCCGGAGGAGGTCACGGTTTCCTTTGACACCGCGAAAGGCGAGACTTATACATTTGAGCCGGACGGGGGAACCTATTCCCAGCCGGTGAATGCCAACGTTACATTCGCTGTGGAGCCGCAAAACGCCGTAGTAACGATAACCGGCAAGAACGGCGTGCCTATCAGCCCGGTGCAAGCGGCGAACGGCGACGTGAAAACGCTGGATAACGGCCTGTACAGCTACACCGCCACGGCGGACGGCTACAACGATAAGCTGGGCTACTTTGTGGTAAGCGGCGTAGATATGACGGCGGAGATTGCCATGCAGGCCACCGCGAGCGCGGTGTTTGACATAACCCCGCAAACCGCGCGGGTCACCGTCCAAAAAGACGGCGTGACGGTGGGAACGGTGAACGGAAACGGCAGCCTGCCGCTTGCCGACGGCGTGTACACCTATACCGCGTCGGCCCCGGGCTTTAACCAAAAGGAAGGCAAGTTCAGGATCGACGAGGGCAGGGATACGCTCGTGCAAGATTCGCTGGTGGGCTTTGCGAAAGCGAGCTTTGCGGTTACGTTTTCACCGGCGGCGGACCCCGCCCCGCAAGCCGCGATCGTTGTGTGGAACAGCCTGGACGAAGTGTGCGAGCCGCAGGAAGCGGGGGTTTATATGCTGCCGGACGGCGCGTACCGTTATAGAGTAGCGGCCGGGGGGTATGCCACCGTGAACGGTACGTTTACCGTAGACAAGGCGGCTGCGGATGAGCAAACGGTCAATGTTTTACTCAGCGCAGGGGAGGTTGACATCAGCTTCGATATCGCGCCGCAAGCCGCGTCCGACGCCGCAATGAAGCTGTATGACGCGGTGACAGGCGATGAGATCGCGCCAAAAACCGGCAGGACGTACACGCTTACCGCGGGCAAAACCTATGCGTATACAGCCGTTAAGACGGATTATCTCGATGAAAGCGGTATGCTGACGGCGGAAGGCCCCGGCTCTGTTACCATCACCATGCGGGCCAAAGCGACGGAGCTGCCCATCGAAGGCGACGATATGGAGGGCGACACCAGGCATACCACCGACCCGGGGTTTAATTTTGACGGCAACCACATCAACAACATACGCAGCGACGACTGGATTTGCTATAAAAACCGCTTTATATTGGGCGGGATAACGGATTTTGAAATCGAATATGCAACGATGGCCGATACGCTTGGCGCGGTTAAGGTGTACCTCGCGCCTGTCGGTTCGCAGGATATTAGCGACGGCACGCTCATCATAAGCCTGACCGGCCTTCCCTCAACCGGTGGTTGGGGCGCTCCATATAGAACAGGCTCCGTGTTAGGGCAGGGGCAGACTATTGAGCCGCACGAGGGCGGTTTTTACGACATTTATATCAAATTCGGCGGCGACGGCAACCCGCACGCGATGCGTTTCACGCTTGACCCCAATATTACAAGCACCTACGACGTTACATTTAACGTGTGGCCCGCGAGCGCAAGCTTTGCGCTCACCAAAGCGGGGGAAAGCACGGTGGTTGACCCCGTTCCACCCGGCGGGCAGGCTTATTCGCTCGCCGAGGGCCTGTACCACTACAAGGCGGAAATGCCGGGGTACGGAACGGAGGAAGCCGTGGTTTTGGTTAAAAAAGACCAAACCATAGATATTCGGCTGCTTCCGCCGGCGGTCGATATAAGCGGCTTTACGGCGAAAACCGGCCTTACATACAACGGTGACCCGCAAGGCGACGTATACACGGGAACCGCCGTGTTCACAAAGGACGGCGCGCCTGTTACGATTGCCAGCCCTGTTTTCACCGATCACTACACAAGCGTGGCCGGGTATGACAGCCCCACCCCGCCCATAAACGCGGGTTCATACACGCTGACGCGCACACTGGTGCACGACGATTACAGCGGCACGGTTGAAATCCCGTTCATAATCGAGAAAAAGCCCGTTGACGTGCAGGCGAATGCCGGTTACGTGGTTAGCAAGCCTTACGATGGCACAACGAGCGCTGGCGCGGCCGCGGGCGGGCTTACCGCAACGGGCGTTCTCGCAAAGGACAGCGCGGTGGAAGCGGCGGTCTCATTCGTGGGCGAATATCCAGAGGCAAACGCCGGAGCGTATGCCGTTGACCTGCACATTGCCCTTATCGGCACGGGTAACTCAAACTATCGCCTTGTGTCGAACACAGTGCCTGTTTCGGGCGCGCAAATAACCAAAATCCCGCCGACAGCCGTCCACTTTACCGTTCCGGCTGTGATGGAGGACGGAACCGAACAAGTCGGTTACCGGCTCAAGCCCCAATATGACGGGCTGGGCGCGCCCAAAAATGTTACCTATACGGGTACAAACGGCACAACCTATGGGCCGTCGGAAACGCCGCCGACCGGGGAAGGCTACTACAGCATAACGGCAGAATTTGAAGACGGCGCAAACTTTAACGCGACCAGCGCGCCGCTTGACCTGGGCACATTGCACATTGAAGCGCCCGCGCTGCTGTTGGGCGGTGACGGTGTGGTCACGGTCGCCCCGGACAGTATAACGCATAATGAGATGACGCTGAACTGGACAAAAGCGACAGGGAGGCTGAGCGGCCAGGACGAGATTCGGTACTATGTGTATCTGGTGAACGACGCGCCGGTTGCGCTTGCCGACATGCCGGACAGTAACGACACGCTGCTAAACGCGGGCGGTACGCTGGATATCGACAGCCATTTCGCGACAAACCTGCAGCCGCAAACAGCGCACACATTCATCGTTGTGGCCGAGGACACCGCAGGGAACCGCAGGGCGTATAACCCGGTGAGCGAGACCACGCTGGAAGCGCCCGCAGGTGCGCTTACGGGTACGGCGGTGATCGACAATATGAACCCAAGTGTGGGCAGTGTGCTCACAGCCGCGCTTTTAGACGGCAATTCCGCTGCGCTCAGCTACACATGGATATCCGGCGGCGAGGCGCTCGGCAGCGGTGAAACCTACACGGTGAAAGAAAGCGACATAGGCAAGGCGATTCAGGTGGTCATAACGGCGGAAGACAAAACAGGCGCCGTTACAAGCCTTCAGACGGCGCCTGTGGTTGAGACCTTCATAGCGGCCACTGGCATAGCGTTGAACAAAAATGCTATAGACATGAGGATTGGAGACAGAGAGCAGCTTATTGCGGCTGTCTTGCCTGAAGACGCCACCAACAAGGCGGTAATCTGGACGAGCAGCAACCCGGCGGTTGCGGCTGTGGATGTGTTTGGCATGGTTACGGCGGCGGGCTATGGCGAGGCGGTCATTACTGCGGCGTCGGCGGAAAATGCCGCACTTACCGCTACGTGCGCGATCAGAGTGCCAACGCCACCAGCGCCACAGACGCCACAGCAGCCGCAGATGCCCGCGCAAGGCCGTGGTTCGTGGACTGGGGACGACAGCAACCTGGCATTGTGGATCGTGCTGCTCTGTGGGGTTTCCGTTGTGCTGGTGGGCGTAATCTACCGCCGCAGGAAGGGTGCGGGGGATAAGGCGCGTTCTGAATAGAAAAACCCGAAGAGGGTTTTTCTATTTGGTCACAGGTTCCTTGACCGGGAGGAATACTTGCGTTCGATGGCGGACGGAATTTGCGCCCGCTCCTGCGCTACTGATAAAGCGGAAACGTTTTCCACCGTAGATAGTTATGACGCTGCCGCTG
>DOMW01000213.1:0-129 GCA_003510345.1 Clostridiales bacterium
TTCCTGCACCTCGCCGGAAATCTGCGCTACATAACCGGGTATGATCACCGTCTTGTTCTTTTGCGTCTGGTATATGTCCTGCGCTTTAATAAACTCCGCCACCTTGTCGCCGCCAAACTTTCCGGCGGC
>DOMW01000213.1:265-8440 GCA_003510345.1 Clostridiales bacterium
GGGTCGGTGTAGATATTCTGCCGAAGCGCCATCACAGAAGATATGACCGCCGCGTCAAATTTGGGGAATACAATCACGCCGCCGTATTTGCACACCTCGCTTGTGGCCGCCCCCATCACGTCGTACACGTCGCCGTCCTCTATAAACCGGAGAAACGCGTAGCCCGCGGGCTTGTGATTGGAANNTAAATCATGTTGCTGCACATGGTGTGGTGGTACATGCGGGGCGACCCTTCCCAATATTTGATGAGCAGGGACATATCCAGATACCAGTTGGGCACCTTGGTCTTGCGGTTGTTCAGCTTGGCTTCCGCTCTAGGCGAGAAGGTGATGGGAGCCAGCCCCGGAGGGGTGGAAAGCCCTTTCTGGGAGCAACTGTACACGGCATCGCAGCCCCAGGCGTCCACTTCCACGGGAATGCAGCCAAGGCTGGTGACGCAGTCCAGGATGAAGAGCGCGCCGTTCTCCTGCGCCAGTTTGGCATACGCCTCCGCATTACCCGCGTCCGCGCCCGTAAGCACGCCACCCGCGCCTTTCACCAGCGCCGCAGCCTCGCCGGCCGCCTTTTCATCCTTCGCGCGGATGATTACGGGCAAGCCCGCCGCCGCGATCTCTTTTACAAGCGCCAGGAATTTCGCCGGATTGTCTTCCTGCTGCGTCACCGCGATAGCGCCTACCGTCAGCGCCTCGCCCACGCGCTCCAGCACATAGCCTTTGATCTTTTCGACCTCCGCGCTTGCGCCGCCGTCCGTGTCACATAGGTTCACTGCCAGCACCGGCTGGTTCACAAACGTCTTTTCGTGGCGATAGAGCACCGTCTCGCCGCCCACCTTCGCCCCACCGATTGCAACGGTTCTGACCGGCGGCTCGCTCGCCGCGCCCAGCACCTGCTTCGCCTCGTCGGAAGCGTAAGGGCATTCGGAAAGCTCCGCTTTTTTGGCGGCAAGCTTCATCGCGAACGCAAGGCAGGTGGTAGAGCCGCATTCCTTGCAGTTTGTCTTGGGAAGCAGCTTTTGTATCTGTAATCCTGTCAATGCCATGTTATTTGCCCTCCTTTCCGTCCATCAGGGAAGTGATCATCTTTTGGATCGCCACCGCGGCCTGCGGGTGGTACATTACCAGCACGTCCGCGCCCGCATACAGGTAGCTTTGCGCCGTCGTGAATTCCAGCGCCGCCGCGCGCGTTTTAAGGTCGCCCCACGCGGGAAAAGCGCTCTCCTCCGCCTTCGTCTCTTTGATCTTCGCAAGCTCCGCGCCCGGCGAAACGATCATCGGCCCGCACAGCATAGCGTCGCCGCCCAGCGCGGAAAGCCGTATGCGCTCCATCACGGAGTACGTGTATTCGATGCCGTAGCCAATGGCGCTCGTCGTCGGGTCGATCACGATATTTTCTTTCTTAAAGTCCATATTGGTGAGCAGTATGCACATCTGCTTGGCAATGTTCACATCGATAGGCGACTGCGCCACCAGCGAATGCCCGTAGGCCATAGCCGCGCCCGCGATGGTCTTGTAATTATCCTGCTCCACCCAATTGAGAAGCAGGTTTTCGCCCGCATACGACTGCGCCACAGCTTTTAGCACTTCGTTGTTCTTGTCAAAATGACTGTGCCCAGTAATAATGAGCGGCACATCCACCGCCTTTAGCACGGAACCAACAAGCTCCACAGCCTGCT
Source organism: Clostridiales bacterium (assembly GCA_003510345.1). Classification (GTDB taxonomy): domain Bacteria; phylum Bacillota; class Clostridia; order Christensenellales; family Christensenellaceae; genus UBA5399. The sequence continues at coordinate 1,938 of DOMW01000213.1, forward strand.
GCGCCGATTTATCGCCCTTTTCCGGGTGCGTGCCTTCCAGCCGCACGCTTATGAGGTCGGCCCCATATTGATCCACGCACACCTTGGCCATCTCCGCCGGGTTGTGCAGTAAGTCCTCCCCGTATAGCGCACGCAGCGTCTGCGGATACTTTTCCGTAATAGTGTCCAGCACCTCAAGCGCCACCAGCGGGCGGTTGGGCATAGCGCCCTCCCACAGGTGAAACGGCATACACGTTTCCCCGCCGATTGTCAGCGCCTTGCCGCGCGTGCCGCCCTGCTCGCTTGTCGCGCCCAGCTTCACCTCCCACACAGGCAGGTCGTTCTTATCTTTCCGTACCGCGAAAGACTTGATGTTCTTCACAATATCCGCCGCGTTCGGCTGTTTTACCACGGGAACGGCAACCTGCGCCTCGGTTGTCACAATCTGCGGCGCGGCCTTCGCGCCCAAAAAGTTCACCGAAAGCGTCTCTATAATACTCTTCACCACATCCGCCGCGACTTCCTGCCGCACTTCCGCGGCAATCTGGCTTCTCAGCGCCGCAAGGTCGGCAACCTGCACCGCTTCCGCCTTTTGTTCTTCCTCCCGCGGCTCGTCTTCCTGCACTGCGGCCTCCGTAACGGGCGCGGTGGCTTCCTCGCCGTCGCTTTGGGCATATTCCGTCATATCCGTCATTTTAAGCGCCGGATGCCCCATCTTTTCCATATACGCGCGCACGTCCTCCGCCGCCGTGGCGATTGTCTCATCCGCGATCATATCAAAAAAGTTTTCGGGCAGTTTCTGTTCCTCAAACCGTTTTTCAAGGTCGGCCTTAAGCGTATCCTTCAGTTCTTTGGGCATCCACACCAACCGGGCGTAGCCGCCCTCCGCCGATATGAACTTGCGCGAGGTAAGGTATACCTTGCCCACGCCCACAAAGCCGGGCGTGACCTTGCCGCCGCCCACGCTGCCCGCCAGCACGGAAAAGGACATGCCTATGGGGGTATCCTCCAGAAATTCCCTGTTCACCACCATTATGCCGTTGCACTCGGGCACATACGCGCAGATAGCCTCGAAGCAGCCGCAGCTTGTCATCGGCCGGTCCATAATGGAGTACGCGCAATACGAACTGACCGTCTTGTGGCTGTTCGTATACACATACTCATTCACACCCGCCCAGGTACCCTTCACCGGGTCTAAGCACTCGCCCTTCTGCACGGGCTGGTTCGCGCCCGTCTCGTCGATCTCATAAGCAGCCTTGCCGTCCAGCCAGTTATACGCGCCGCACAGGCCCAGCCGCTCGGGTGTGATGATGCACACATGGTCGGGGGCAAACGCCTGGCACAGCAGGCAGGAATAGAACGTATCCACACTCTCGTCCGTCATGGATTCCAGGCGGCGGTTACGGACGTCATACGTCGCGCGGGCAATGGCCACGCGCTTTTCGCATTCCTCTTTGTCCGTAATGAGCGTCACCTTCACCTTGTCCACAAGCGCGGGGTATTCCGACATGAACTTCGCGTGGATGATCTCGCCGTAGTCTTTTATCCTAAGGCCCTTCTTGTAACCGTTTTTAGAGATGCGCGTCCACACGATGTCGCGCTGGCCCATGTGCCAGATGCCCTCCGCGCCGTTCACCAAATGGTGTATCTGGCGCTCCAGAATTGGCTCGAAATCGCTCTGCATCTTGCGCCCGGCCACCTCTACCCAAATGCCCAGCGGAAGCTGCGAGCCTTCCGGCATATCCGTTACGTCCGGGCCGATCAGCTCGATCTCGCCGTCGCTTATGGCGTCGAAATCCACGGATGTGACGTATTCAAACGCCGTGGTTTTATTGCCGCCGAACTCGATCTGCGTGTCTTCCTTGCGGATACGCTCGCCCTCAAATGCCGCGCCGTACGGCACGGGGATGGGTACCTTTGTAACCTTGATCTTGCAGCCGCGCACCTCGAGCGCTTTTTCCACCATCTGGTCATACGGCACGCTGGAGACCACATGCTCGTACGTACACACGCCGGTCGGAAGGATTTCCGGGATATCCGTATCCGCGATGACCGGGAAACCGTAGTTTAAAGCGCCCGCCGCCGCCGCGTATTTTTCCTCGTCTACCTCGCCCAAAGCCAGCACAAACGCGTAGATGCGGTTTTTGTTGTATTTGAGGTTCGCTTTAAAATCGCCGGGGGCCACGCCGCCGAACGAAAGCGCCGCGCGGTTGGCAAACCCCAGTGCGTATACCAGCGCGGAAACATCCTTCCCAAACGGCACAAGCCGCGTTTCCCAGCCAAGCTGCACCCCCTCCGCCACAAGCTGTTCGGCAAACTGCACGCCGTTTGTGGAGCCGCCCATGAACACATACAGGTTTTTCTCCTGCAATTCGGTGGCGATCTTCACCGCCGTTTTGTTATCCGGCGCCGCGCCTGTGATGGCCGCGAAACCGGGCGCGCTGCCGTCCACAAATTCCACGCCGCGCTCGCGCATAATCACGTCGTTCGCCGCGCCCAGCCAGATGCCGTCCACCGGGTTTGGCCCGATGATGTATTTACACGCCTCGATGGCCTCGCAGGCAAAGAGCGCCGCCGCGCCCGCGTCCAGCGTCTGCCCCAGGTAGGGCAGCCATGCTTTATCCTGCACCCGCGCGGGAAGCAGCCCGCCCGCGTACTTTAAAATATCCTGCAAATCGGCCAGTGTTTCCATCTTCCTGCCCGTGAACGAATAGATGATCGGCAGGGAGTATGTGGTGCTGGGGAAAGAAACCGGGCAGTCCGCGCCTTTTTCCCGCACGGCCTTTGTGACCCATTCGTCCGCCTGCCGCACCCATTCTATCGCGCCGTTTATCGCGCTCGAACATATCAGCTTAGACATCGATCTCCCTCCTTTCCTTCTGATCCAAAAGTTTACGTTCCTGCTTTTTGTTAATGCCCAGCTTTTCGCGCTTCGCGTCCAGCACGGCGATGATCTGCTCCGCCGCCGCAACCGGGTCTTCCTCAAAGTGCATCGAAGCGTTGAACATTTCTTTTGTATCTTCGGTCAGGAAGTTGTACACGTTTTCGCTGCCCGTCACGTGGAACGGGTGGCCGATAAACACATCCACGCCGGAAGCCACAAAGTAGCAGCTTATGGAAACCGCTTTTTCGCTCATCAGCTCGGGACAAACGCCCGCCGCAGGCAGCCCCGCGATGGAGTCGCCCAGCCCGCCCTCTTTTACGATTTCCGTGCAGGCTTCCAGAATGCGCGTGTTGTCCACACAGCTTCCCATGTGCAGCACGGGCGGAATACCCACCGCCTCGCACACTTCCCGCAGCCCCTGCCCGGCAAATTCCAGCGCCGCCTCCGGCTGCATTTTGCCGTTTTTGCCGGAAGATACGGCGTTGCAGCCCGTCTCCACCACAAGCACGTTATTTTTCACAAGCTCTTTCACAAGCGCGTTGCAATACGCGTCCGTCTTGAATTTAGGGTTGTTGCACCCCACGATGCCCACCACGCCTTTTATGCGGTTTTGGATCACCGCGTCGTTAAGCGGCCGGAAGGAAGCGCGGAATGTGCCGCCCAGCATATATTTGATCTCCCGCACGGAAAACCCGGCGATCATAGTCTGTTTTTCTTTTGGGATCTTCACCGCTTTGGCGTCGCGGTTTTTGAAGTTGTCTATGGCTTTTTTTACCAGTTCCTTGGCCGACTCGAGCGCGTGCTCCTCGTCAAAATCAAACACCTCCACGCCGATGGTCTTTGCCATAGGTACCGTAGAGACGATCTTTGTATGGTAATGCTCTGCCACAAGCGGCAGCGAAGGCATGACGCACTGCACGTCCACAATCATCATTTCCACCGCGCCCGTCACAATAGCAAGCTCCTGCTGTAAAAAGTTGCCCGCGATGGGTACGCCGTGCCGCATCAATATCTCATTCGCCGTGCAGCAGATGCCGCCCAGCGTAACGCCCTTTGCGCCCGCCGCCTTTGCGTATTCCGCAATATCCGGCTGTTTTACGGCTATCGCGATCATATCGGAAAGCGTTGGCTCGTGCCCATGCACAATGATGTTGACGTTCTCTTTTTCCAGTATGCCGAGGTTTACCTCCGCTTTTAAGGCGCGCGGCGTGCCAAAAAGCATATCCGAAGCGAGCGACGCGATGCGCGACCCGCCCCAGCCGTTCGCGATGGACTGGCGGAACGCGTGCATCAGTATATTCCGGTAATCGTGGTCCACGCCCATGTGCGTCCTGTGCATGGCTTCCACCACCATGCGGTCCACGCCCTGCGGCACAATGCCGAGCTTTTCCCATACGGCGCGCGTCTTCTGCGGCGCAAGCCCCACCGTTTTAAGCGGCTCGGTCTGCCGGGAAAACTCATCCACCATCAGCGCGGCGACTTCTTTCAGCACATCGGCGTACTCCCTGTCCGCTGTTTCGATGCCATAAAGCGCCGCCGTTTCGAGCACGGCCTGCTTGTCCTTCACCTCGTAGCCGCTCTCTTTGCCTTCGGCAATTTCCTGCAATAAAAGCGCCACATGCCTGCCGTGGTCGGAGTGCGCGGATGTGCCGCCCGATACCTCGCGCAGGAAATTCCGCGCGGCGATCGTGTCCTGATCGGCCCCGCAGATGCCCCTCGGCGATTTCGCCGTAATGCGGCACGGCCCCATGTAGCAAATGCGGCAGCATACCCCTTCATTGCCGAATTTACACTGCGTTTTCAGTGTGTCGTACCTGTCAAAACAAGTGTCCACGCAATCCTGCTGTGCCTTTTCAAGCATTTCCACAGACGCTATGTCGTCCGCCCTGCTGGAAAAGGCTGCCCCTTCGTTTGCCATATTCAGTTTTACCCTCCAATTATCCAGCCGCTTCATACGGCCTTTTATGTCCTTGCAATCGCGCCGGGCTACCCGGGAGCAGCCCATCCGCGCGTAGTTTTGTATTAAGGTTGGCAGCAACAGCCTAAGTGCGCTATACGTCTTTGTGCCGGGCGCCTCTCCTTTTCTCCTATTCTCCCCGGTCGGCGCGCGGGCGGGCGGTGAAGAATGGATTAGAAAAAACGTGCCTTTCTATTGTGGATTTACTCTATACATAGGGCAGCGTTTTTTCTCATAGCGGAGTGTTTTTCCTGCCTTATCCATGACGGAGCGCCTGATGAAGCGCCCGCCCGTGTGACGAGCACCCACCATCACCTTTCCCGCGCGNNCGCGGGAAAGGCTGAACCCATCAGCATAAGAAGTCTGTACCGCCCGGCAACCCAATATCCACGCCACAGACTATAATACAATACTTCTTTTCTCCACACACAGGGCTACCCGTTTACAAGCTGCTTTATCGCCGCATACACCGGGTTATTCTCCGAAATATGCCACGCGGAAACGCTCTCTTCCGCGCTTTTCGCTATCTCCTCGTCATAAGGCAGGGCAACCACCGCGCTTGCCTTTGTATACGCTTCCACATCCCGCGCGCCGGGGGGCAGTTTGCCATCCCTCGTACGGTTTATAGCCAGCGCCAACTTCTTGTATTTCACGCCCATTTCGTTCGCGAGGTCATACAAGCGGCAAAGCGTACGCAGGCCAGCGCCGCCCGCGTCCGAAACGAGTATCAGCACGTCCACCTCCTGCACGATGCGCCGCGAAAGGTTTTCCAGCCCCGCTTCGTTGTCCAGCACCACATACGGGTACTGCCCGGAAAGCTCGCGAATAGCTTCCTTCAGCACATTGTTCGCGTAGCAATAACACCCCGCGCCCTCCGGCCTGCCCATAGCAATCAGGTCAAACCCTTTGCTTTCCACCAGCCCCTGCGCGATCTTCATGCGCAGCAGCTCCTGTTTGGATATCTTCGCCTCTTCCGCTTCCTCGCGCACCGTTTCCCGCGCGCTGCCGATGGTAGAAGTAACCTCCACGCCAAGCTGCGCGTCAAGGCAGCTATTCGGGTCGGCGTCTATCGCCAGCACAGGCGTTTTGCCCGCCTCCGTAAGCGCGCGCACCGCGAGCGCGGCAAGCGTTGTCTTTCCCACGCCGCCTTTGCCTGAAAACGCGATAGAATAACTCATCCGCCTATCCTCCTCACGATCTCGTCATACTTGCGCATGGTTTCTTCGTCGAGGCAGTCGATCACGCACACGCCGTTTCTGTCCGCGTCCTTGAGCGGTTTGGAATACGGCAAAAACGCGACGATCTCCATATCCGGCATCGCGCTTTTTATAAACGCCTCATCCTCCGGCCCCGTCACCTTGTTTGCCACCACCAGCACGCGCGAAACGCCGATCTCCTTCGCCATCTTATAGATCTGCACCGCGCAGTCTATCGAACGCTGCCCTGGTTCCACCACAACGAGCATCACATCCACGCCCTGCGACGTAGCGCGGCCCAAATGCTCGATGCCCGCCTCCATATCCATGATCAGCGTGTCGTCCTTAAACAGAACGAGGTCTGTCACGAGCGCGCGGATAAACGTATTTTCCGGGCACGCGCACCCGCCGCCGCCCGACTGCGCCGCGCCCAGCACCAGCAGGGATACGCCCCTGTGGTTGTACGCGTACTTATCCGCAATGTCGG
>DOMW01000043.1 GCA_003510345.1 Clostridiales bacterium
GCTGGACTTTAAAACGGACGCTGCGCTTCGGGCCGCGATCCGGGAAAACATGGGCGGCGCGACCGTGATCATCGTGGCACAGCGCGTGGGTACCATCATGAACGCGGATAAAATACTGGTACTGGATCAAGGGCGCATCGTCGGCGAGGGCAAACATGCAGAGCTGATGGAAAATTGCGGCGTCTATGCTGAAATCGCGCAGACACAGCTTATGTCGGGGGGTGAGGCATAATGGCAGGCAAGAAAAACAGCGGCGCGGGCGTAAACATTGGCGGCACGGTAAAGCGGCTGCTCGGCTACTTTGCCCCTTACAAGAAGAAAGTGCTTTTTATGCTGGTATGCGCGGCGCTGGGCGTGCTGTTCCTCATCATGGGGCCGCGCGTGCTCGGAACGGCGACAAACATTATCACATTGCGCGTACAATTTAATGAGACAGGTATGTTCAACCTCCATGAGGCGGGCGATATCCCCGCGCTCGAAACGATACGCGATAACCTGGATGAAACCGGCCACTATATTGGCCCGCCCGTCGCGGCGGATCAGATGCCGCTCTTGCATATGACGCTGGGTATACTGATCATTATTTACGGGCTGGCGGCGCTGTTTTCCTATTTACAGCAAAAAACGACCGCGCAAGTGGCGCAGCGCACAGTACATGACCTTAGAAACGCGGTGGATCAAAAGATACAAAAGCTACCGCTGAACTATTACGATACGCATACGCACGGGGATATACTGTCGCGCACAACGACGGATATCGAGCAGATCAGCACGACGATACAGCAGGTGCTGACGCAGTTTTTAACGTCGATCTTTACCATCATCGGCATCATTATCATGATGTTCACGATAAGCTGGCAGATGACGCTTATCGCGCTTATGGTGCTGCCCGCCGCGCTGTTTTTGTGCTCGTGGCTGGTGCGCCGCTCGCAAAAACACTTTACCGGCCAGCAGGAAGGCCTCGGCGCGGTCAACGGGTATGTGGAGGAGCATTTCGCCGGGCATACCGTGGTGAAACTATTCCGGGCGGAAGAACGGGTGGAGCGGACATTCGACGATATGAACGGGCGGCTCAGCAAAAACGCGCAGCACGCGCAGTTTTTTTCCAGCATCATGATGCCGGTGACGAACCTTGTGGGGAATATCGGGTATGTGGGCGTGTGTATACTGGGCGGCATGCTCACGCTTTCCGGCGGGCTGACCATCGGCGCCATACAGTCGTTCATACAGTACATGCAGCAGTTCACCCAGCCCATCATACAGACGACGAATATCATTAACCTGCTGCAATCCACCATTGCGGCGGCGGAGCGGGTGTTCGAGCTTTTGGATGAGCCGGAGCAATCGGCGGAAAAAGCGGATTTGCAGCACCTTGCACACGCGCGGGGCGATATTACGTTCGAGCATGTTCGCTTTGGGTATGCGCCGGATAAAATATTGATCACAGACATGAATGCGGATATCAAAAGCGGGCAGAAGGTCGGTATTTGCGGCCCCACCGGCGCAGGAAAGACGACGATGATCAACCTGCTGATGCGGTTTTACGATTTGAACGGCGGCACCATCCGGATCGACGGCGTGGACACGACGGAGCTGTCGCGGCAAAATGTGCGCGGGCTTTTTGGCATGGTGCTGCAGGATACGTGGCTGTATTCCGCCAGCATCCGGGATAATATCCGGTACGGGCGCCCGGAGGCGACGGATGAAGAGGTGGAGGAAGCCTGCAAAATGGCAAACGCGGATACATTCATCACCGCGCTCCCGGATGGGTACGATACGCTGATCGACGAATCGGCGGGCAACCTTTCTTCCGGGCAAAAACAGCTTCTCACCATCGCGCGCGCTTTTTGCGCCAACCCGCAGATATTGATACTGGACGAGGCGACGAGCAGTGTGGACACGCGCACGGAAAAGCTGATGACGGACGCGATGAAAAAACTGACGGCCGGGCGCACAAATTTTCAGATTGCGCACCGCCTGTCCACAATTTTTGACGCGAACCTGATACTCGTCCTCCGGGATGGAGATTTAGTCGAGCAGGGCACACACGACCAATTAATGAAGATGGACGGCGTTTACGCGGCGCTTTACAACAGCCAGTTTGCGTGAACGGGGAGGCGGCCGCTATGACGGACGATATCAGCGCACGGGAGTATTTCCTTTCAAAAAGGCCGGCCTCTGGGCCCGCACGCAAAGCATATTCGCGCATTGCCAACGCCATGCTGTATTGCGGTGATATTTCCATGCGCGCGCTTTGTGAAATGCCGGAGAAACAGCTTAAGCGGCTGCGGAACATTGGCGAGCAGACCCTGGAGGTGTTGCGCAGCGAATGCCGCGCGTTTCGCGTGGGTGCGGGCGAATCTGATAAACAATAAAAAAACCCCCGCCATACGCGCCTGGCGGGGGTTTCGTTGTTCTTGCCTGGGCGGCCACTGGCACAGTGGCCGCCCGCTAAACCAAGTCGTGTTGTTGTTACCTGAGCAGAGAAAGCACGTTCTGCGGCGCGCTGTTCGCCTGCGCCAGCATAGCCGTCGCGGCCTGCCC